>NZ_JBEUEI010000008.1:0-129607 GCF_041020755.1 Kineococcus terrestris
CAGAACGTGCTGGCGCTGCTGCGCGGCTGACCCGGCCGCTGACCCGATCAGCTCCTGAGGCCGGCTGAGCACAGCCAGCCGTCCCTCACCAGGCGGGGGGCACCGGGAACCCCGGCGCCCCCCGCCTGCTCGTCGTCCCGGCAGGTGCGGTCAGCCGAACCGGGCGACGAACTCCTCGACCGGCCGGCGGAACCACTCGACCCGCTCGAGCAGCACGTCCTCCGGCCAGTCCCACCAGGCGATCCGCAGGAGCGCGTCCACGACCTCCGGGGAGAACCGCGAACGCACCTCGCGGGCCGGGTTCCCCACCACGACGGCGTAGGGGCGCACGTCGCGAGCGACGACGGCGCCCGCTCCCACGACCGCACCGTCACCGACGGTCACCGCTCCCAGGATCGTCGCCCCGTCACCGATCCACACGTCGTTCCCGATGACCATGGGCGCGCCCAGATCGTCCGGGCCGGGTCGCTCGAGCGGCATCCCTCCCAGCCGGGACAAGGGGTAGGTGGTGGGACGGGACAGCACGTGCAACCCGAGGAGCTCCAGGGTGCGCGACCCGCCACCGCCGACCACCTCGCCCCCGCGCGGGTGCTGGTGCAGGAGCCGGACTCCGTCGGCGATGGAGGTGTAGGCGCCGATCCGGATCCGCTGGGTGGTGGCGTACGTGACGCACCGCGCGCCGTCGCCCAGGTAGGTGTGCGGTCCCAGGGAGACCGCGTCGCGGGAGGCCACCTCGAACCGGCGGTCGCGGAGGACGCGGTCGGGTGTCCGCGCCGGCTGGCGCAGCGGCACGCCGCCGACGCGGGCGCCCGGGACGTGGACCACCTCCTCGCCGAGGGACTGCAGGGACCACACCAGCTCCGCCAGCGCCTCCGGTCCTGTGGTCATGCCCGTCACCCTGGGCGAGGCGAAGCCGCCGATGCGCACGAACCGCTCCCTGCGCACCAGGAGGGCGCGGGGGTTGCCGTGCCCGGGGGCGGCGGCCACGGCGCCCGGGTGCTGTTCCAGGGCGTCCAGGAGGCGGGTGAAGGTCTCGGGTGCTGGCGCCGACAGGGCCGTGGCCAGGTAGACGACGTCCGCCGACGACGAGGCCACCAGTTCGCGCCAGAGGTGCACGGGGGGAGCGGCGGTCCCGCGGACCTGGACCTCGGCCCCGTCGACGCTCTGCAGCAACCCCAGCACCTCCGGGTCGTCGCTGCTGGTCACCAGGGTGGCGTCCACGTCGAGACCGCGAGCCTCCTCAGCCAGGCCGGCGGCCTCCACGACTGCGGCCAGCGAGGCCGCGACCGCGGGAGCCGACTGGTCGGCGACGTACAGGACCGAGAGCTTCACGCCCCGTCCCCGCCCCCCGCCCGGTGCTCCGGGGACCCGTCGGCGATCACCCGCAGCCACTCCGGCAGCGGCAGCCCCAAGAGGGGTGGGGGCGTGTAGTGCCGCCACGTCTCCACGGGGTGCAGAGCGACGACGGCGTCCAGGCCCTGCTCCAGGACCGGGCTGCGGTTGGTCACCCGCACCTCCACGTCCGGCAGGTCGTCCAGAGAGGTCCGCCGCCCGCGCGCCCAGCGCGTCACGCGCTCCTCGACCTCCTCGGGAGCGGGACCGAAGGGCGACGTCACGACGACCACGGCCGTGCAGCGGGGGTCCGCCTGCAGCAGGACCTCCACCGACTGGACGTCGCGGGCGTCGACCCCGATGGTGAACGGCCGCCCGTCCCGCCGTGCGACGTGCATGGCCCGCCCGATGAGGCGCCCCGCGGTGCGGTGGGCGTCCAGATCGAGGTCCAGCTCACCGAGGACACCCGCCGGCCAGCCGTCGTCCGGGTCCTCGGAGCTCCACGGCTGCGCTGCGTGCGCGGTCCAGGCGGCGACCCGTTCGTGGCGCCTGCTCCACAGGTACAGGGACCGCGACTGGCGCGCGAAGGGCACGGGGTCCCCAGCGCGCTGGCCGGGCCGCGCCAGCTGGCGCCCCAGACCGCTGAGCACGGCCTCCCGCCGGAGCGTCGCCAGGTCCACAGCCGCGTCGTGGACGAGCACGCCGCGCCGGGCCAGCACCTGGTCACCCGGGGGCGCGGACGTCGGCGGGGTGCCCACGACGGCACCTCCGGCAGCCACGACCACCGGGTGGCTGCCCTTGACGCTCACGCCGCTCCGGGGCAGCTGGACGGTCGGGAACCCCTCCCCGGGAGCCGGGCACCAACGGGCCAGACCGGGGGACGTGGTGGCGGCGAACCGGCTGGCCGCCGGGGTCAGACCGTGCCGGAGCGACACCGCGGGCAGGCTGCGCACGACGAGGTCCGGCCTCGGGTCGCTGCGGTGGTGCGCCAGGTGCTCCTGCAACCACGACGGAGCCGGTACGTGACCGGCCTGCACGTGGACGACGAGGCCGGTGGGAGCGGCTACGGGCCCGGCGGCACCGGAGGCCGGAGCCGCCTCGACCAGGGAGCGGAACGTACCGGCCGCCCGGTGGCGCTCCAGCCAGACCCGGGCGCCCGCGGAGGCTTCGAGGACCACGACGTCCACACCGGCGGGGGCGATCGTCTGTCGCGCGATCCCCTCCAGGCACGGTCCGGGGTCCTCCCCGTCCTCGCAGGTGACGACGACGACGACCGGGCCGGTGGGCTCGACCACCGCTCCCACCCCCACCCGCTCCCGCAGGTGCCGCCCGTCGAACCCACCGGTCACCAGGGCGCTGGGGTGCGCCGCACCCTCCGCGAAGGGCCGCGCCGCGGCCGCTGCGACCACCACGTCGGCGAGGGAGACGGCCTGGACCAGCGCCGAGGTCGACGCGGCCGCCGTCGTGCCCCCGTCCGGGGAGGGCTCCAGCAGCGAGTGCCCGCCCACCCGCACCACCGTCAGAGCACCGGTCTGCTGGGCGCTCCGCAGCAGCGCCACGTCGCGCTGGTCACCGCTGACCACGACGTCGAGGACGCTGCCGGCGGCTCCGGTCGCCGCTTCCTCCAGGACGCGCTGCACCCGGCCCACGTCGTCCTCGTCCGGCTCCGCGACGAACAGGGCGGTGGAGAACCCCTCCGCCCGCAGGGCCTCGGAGCGTGCCGACAGCTCCACGCGGTCGCGAGGTCTGCCGGCCACGACCACCAGGGGAACCGTCCAGCCCGGCGCGGGGCTGCTCGGGGGCTCCGCTCCGGTGCTGCTCGCAGGACGGGGTGAGCGGGCGGGAGGGCCTGGTGCCACCGTGTCCGACAGCGCCCACTGCAGGCTCTGCGCGATGTCGCGCAGGTAGAAGTCCCAGGGGGAGATGGGCTGCACGGTCGGTTCGGGGCGGCCCTCGAGGAGGGCTCCCAGGAGCTCCCGGTCGGGCAGGAGCTCGAAGTCCCTGCCCAGCCCCGCGTAGGTGACGTGCCGGTGGTCCGGGGGGACGCCGTACCGCTCGGCGAGGGCCCGGTTCTCGTCCGCGGGCGTCTGCTCGAGACCGTCGTACAGGGTGCCGCCGCCGACCGGCCTGGTGTGCCGCACCTGGACGCAGTCCATGACGGCGCAGCGGGACCCCTCGGGCAGGACGGACTGCCAGACGAGGTCGATGCCCCAGCCGGACTCGCTCAGGTCGAAGGTGTCGAAGCACCGGTGCAGGGCGGCTCGGCTGAAGAGGGGGACCATCACCTCGACGAAGTTGGTGAACCTGACGGTGAAGGCGCTGTTCACCAGGACAGCCGAGTGGGTGTAGTAGGAGTCCAGCGTCAGGGCAGGTTGCGACAGGGCCAGGCCGAGCTCCTCGTGCAGGGCGAACATCGCGTTGAGGGCCCGGTGGTCGGTCTGGATGTCGTCGTCGGGGAACCAGACGGCGTCGTAGTCCGACAGGTAGCGCGGGTTCTCGCGCAGCAGGCGGTGCAGGCCGCGCCACTTCGAGCCGCGGTTCTCGTGCAGGACGTCGCACGAGTCGCGGTACCGGCCGGTCTGCTTGCCGTAGTAGTCGACGACCAGGTCGTACGTCCGGTCCTCGTGGAACCAGCTCTCGTGCAGCGAGGAGTCCCCGGCGCGCAGGACGACCAGGAAGCGCCTGCCCGCGCGGCCGGCTGCCGCCGGGGAGGAGAGCGGCTCAGGCGTCGACATCGAGCTTCTCCTCCAGGAAGTCGGGCCGGTGGCGCCGCAGCCACTCGATGCCCTCGCGGTACAGCACCTCGGAGCTGCGCCCCTGACCGGTGGCGCGCTGACCGACGTGGTGCACGTACGCCCGGCTGACGAAGTGCGAGTAGCCCCGGCGCGCGAGGTCCCAGCACACGAGGTCGTCGGCGAACCAGTTGGTGGGGGGGAAGCCGCCCGTGGCGTCGAAGACGTCGTGGCGGACGAGCGCTGCGACGGGGACGATCATCTCGGCCTGGACGATGCGGGCCTCGGAGGTGAACTGGACACCCCGGATCGTGCCCTTGTTGGCCGCGCGGACGTTCTGCGGTCCCTTGACGTAGTTGGACCGGGCGCCCAGGAAGCCCACCTTCACGGACGGCGCCTCCCGGGCGATGAGGGCGGCGTCCTCCTGGAGCAGTCGGAGGCTGTCCGGGTGCAGGACGCAGTCGTCTCCCAGGATGAGCAGCTCGTCCGCCTCGGTCTGCTGGGCGCACCAGTTCCACGCCTCGCTGCCGGTCGTGATGCCGTCGGCCTGGCGCAGCAGGCGGACGGCCGGGTTCGGGGGCAGGTCCCGCGGCTCCTCAGCGCCGGACCAGCCGACGACGACGTCCACCCCGGGGGCGTAGGCGGCCACCGAGGCCAGAGCCACGCGCAGGTCGCCCCACACGGCTTGGGCGTCCTCCCCGGGACCGCTGCGCCTGGCTGCCGGCAGCAGGATGCTGAGCACCGGTACTCGTCTCCTCCGAGCTGTGCGGGCGCGGCGCCCGTCGGTGGTGTCGCGCGGTCCTCCTGCCCCGCGTGAGCGGGACCAGAGGGACGCACGTGACGTCTTGTGACAGAGAGTAGCTCCTCTGTCACTCGGATGGGGGATCGTCGTGGGCGGCCAGCTCCCACCGCGGCCAGGGGATCGACGGCAGGGCTGCAGGGTGGGCCGTGTGCGGTAGGGCGCGCGTCGGGGTGCCCGGAGCGGTGGGGGCGGTCGGCTGGTTCACCCGTTCGGCTCGCCGCTGGTGGTTCAGGTCCGCTGAGCCGGGGCCGATGGATGCAGTGCTGGGCCACGGAGGGCCCGCGCGGCACCGAGCCGGCACCGGCCGGTGCACCACCACTCACGGAGGATGATCATCATGGGTCTTCGCGTCAACAACAACATCGCCTCGTTCAACGCCTGGCGCAACCTGCAGACGACCGACAAGGCGCTGAACAACTCCCTGGAGAAGCTGTCCTCGGGCCTGCGCATCAACAAGGCCGCCGACGACGCGGCCGGCCTGGTCGTCTCGGAGAACCTGCGCGCGCAGGTCGGTGGCCTGACCGTGGCCGCCCGCAACGCCCAGGACGGCGTGAACATCGCCCAGATCGCCGACGGCGCCCTGGGCACGGTGGGCAACATCCTCAACCGCATGCGCGACCTGGCGGTCCAGGCGGCCAACGGCTCGGCCGACGACGACGCCAAGCAGGCGGCGCAGGACGAGTTCGAGGAGCTGGCCAAGCAGATCGACGACATCGGCGACCAGACCAAGTTCTCCAGCAAGGAGGTCTTCTCCACCGGTGCCTTCACCATCCACGTGGGCGCCAACTCCGGTGAGTCGATCGACCTGTCCGTGGGTGAGCTGGACTCGGCCAACATCGGCTCGGCCGGTGACATCTCCACCGTCGACCTGACCAGCGACGCCGACGGGGCCATCGACACGATCCAGACCGCCATCGAGAACCTGTCCTCCAAGCGCGCCACGATCGGTGCGGTGCAGAACCGCTTCGAGCACGTCATCAGCAACCTGAACGTCTCGATCGAGAACCTGACCGCCTCGTCCTCGGCGATCCGCGACACCGACATGGCCGCGGAGATGACCCGCTTCACCCGCAGCCAGATCCTCTCGCAGGCCGGTACCAGCATGCTCGCGCAGGCCAACTCGGCCTCGCAGAACGTGCTGGCGCTGCTGCGCGGCTGACCCGGCCGCTGACCCGATCAGCTCCTGAGGCCGGCTGAGCACAGCCAGCCGTCCCTCACCAGGCGGGGGGCACCGGGAACCCCGGCGCCCCCCGCCTACACCCACATCCGCACGACGAACGAGAAAGAGAGGGGCCGTGATGTCCACGACCATCTCATCGTCAAGTGTCGACGGACTCGTCAGCGGCCTCGACACCGGCAACATCGTCTCGCAGCTCGTCTCGATCGACTCCATCGCTCAGAACCGGCTGAAGGCCAGCGTCTCCACGGCGCAGAGCAAGGTCTCCGCGCTGCAGTCGATCAACACCAAGGTCGCCGCTCTGCAGGCCGCCGTCGAGGGCCTGCAGAAGGCGGCCACCTGGACCGCGTCCAAGGCGACCTCCTCCAGCGACGCCGTCGCGGTCGCCGCGGCCGGTGCCACGGCCTCCGGCGCGGTGACCGTCCAGGTGAGCAAGCTCGCCACTCCCCAGTCGGTCCTGACGGCGCCCGTCACGAACGACGCGGCCGGCTTGGCCGCCCTCGGCTTCCCGCTGGAAGTGGAGGGGCAGACGTTCACCGTGCCCAGCGTCGGCTCGCTGACCGACGTCGCCGCCGCCATCAACAAGATGACCAACCTCGGCGTCACGGCGGTCGCGGTCCGGGTGGCGGAGAACACCTACCGCCTGCAGATCACGTCGACCAGGACGGGGAGCACCGAGGGCGCCTTCGACTGGGCGCTCAACGGCACCCCGGACCCTGCGCTCGGCGAGCCGCCGGCCCGCGCGGTCGCGTCCTCGGACGCGCGCTTCCACCTGCTGCCGTCCGGGCCGAGCGGGGTGCTGGCCCCGGACGGGTCCCCGCAGCTGCCCGCCGACGCGGTGCCGCTGACGTCGGCGTCCAACAGCTACGCCAACGTCATGCCGGGGGTCTCCTTCACCGCCGTCAAGACCGGTGTGGCGACCCTGTCGGTGAGCAGCGACCCGAACGGGCTGGCCGACTCCCTCAAGGCTCTCGTCGACACCGCCAACGCGGCGCTCAGCGAGATCACGAAGCACACCAGGTCTGGATCGGTCGGTGCCACCGGCGCGGTCTCGGGCGGAGGTGTGCTCCGCGGGGACGCGGGTCTGCGCAACCTGCAGTCCGGTCTCATCGACGCCGTCACCGCCGCGGTGGGGGGCGTCGCGCGCGAGTCGGTGGCCTCGCTCGGCATCAAGCTCGACAGGTTCGGTGCGCTCTCCTTCGACCGGTCGACGTTCCTCGCGGCCTACGCGGCGGACCCGGGCAAGGTCCAGGGGCTCGTGTCCGCCAAGTCCCTGCCCGTCGTGGCCGGTGCCACCCGCGCCGACGGACTGGCGGAGCGGATCACCGCCGTGACCAAGGCGGCGACGCAGGTCACGACCGGTTCCATCGCGCAGGCCATCAAGGGCCAGACCTCGTCGATCGAGTCGCTCAACACCCAGATCGCCGACTGGGACAGGCGCCTCGCGAGCAAGCGCGAGCGCTACGAGAAGTACTACGCGGCTCTCGAAGTGTCCCTGGGCAAGCTGAAGAGCCAGGGCACCTGGCTGTCCGGGCAGCTGGCCAGCCTCGGCTGAGGCGGTACCCGTGTGAGGGCTGGTCCGGTGTGTTCTGCCGGGCCAGCCCTTCGCCGTCCCCGATCGTCCCTTCACCGCGCAGGTCGGCTGCCGATGGAGAACCAGCACTCCCCGACACCACGGAGGACCACCGCATGAGCACGACGACGTTCGGCCGGCACGCCAACCGCTACCTCGGCGACAGCCTCGCCACCGCGAGCCCGGCCACGCTGCTCGTCATGCTGTACGACCGCCTCGTGCTGGACCTGCAGCGCGCCGAACAGGCGCAGCGGACAGGCGACCGTGAGACGGCCCACCACAACCTCGTCCACGCCCAGGACATCCTCCACGAGCTGCAGTCCAGCCTCGACGTCGAGGCCTGGGAGGGCGGGCCGGGCCTGCGCTCCCTGTACACCTGGCTCGTCAAGGAGCTGGTGGCCGCCAACCTCAGCGGCGACGCCGAGCGCACCGCGACCTGCCGCACCGAGACCGTCGAGCCTCTCGCGGAGGCGTGGCGGCAGGCGGCCCTGGAGCACCTCGCGGGTGCTCCGGCCGCCGGCCACGGTGTCGCGTGACACCCGCCCGCCACCTGGCCGAGGCGCCGCCCGAGCTGGCCGACCTCCTCGGGGCCGCGTCCGCCCCGGCGCCCGTGCCCGCCGCACCGGCCGAGGACCCGTGGCGCGCCGCGTGGAGCGCCGCGCTGCGCGCCGTCGAGCTGGACGTCGCCGACGCCGAGCGCCTCATCGAGCGCCTGCACAGCGACGACGAGGCCCCCGAGGCGCCGCCGGCCCGCGACTGGATCGCGCCCGCCCTGCTGGGCCCCGTGCCGGCGGAGTTCGCCGACCTGGCGCGTGAGCTGCTGCAGCGCCAGCTGGACGTCAGCGAGCGCCTGGCCGAGGCCATGGTGCAGACCCGCTCGCAGCGGCGCGCCCTGGCCAAGCTGGACCGCGCCGAGCGCCCGCCGGTCTTCGTCGACCGCGCGCTGTAGGCGCTCCCCAGGGCCGGAGGTCCCGGCCCACCGCCCTCAAGTCCTCTAGAAGTTGAGCCGAACAGGTGACCATGCTCTCTCGTCTGCGCGACCTGCGCGTCGCCACCAAGCTGTTCGCCGGATTCGGCGTCGTCTGCCTCCTGATGGTCGCGGTCGTCGCGCTCGGCATCGCCAAGCTGGGCACCTCCCAGCGCACCCTGGAGACCATGGCCACCAGCGGCCTGGTCTCCGTCCAGTCCGTCGAGCTCGCTCGTGCCGACTTCGTCCAGCTGCGCCTGGACCTGGCCAACCTCGTCATGGTCACCGGGCCCGAGGAGATCGCCAAGGCCGAGGCGAAGATCGACGAGACCGACGAGCTCGTCGACGAGGCGTGGGCCGCCTACCTCGCCAGCAGCCCGTCCGCCCCCGCCGCCGAGCGCGACCGCTTCGCCGGCCTGCTCGCCGACTACCGCCAGGCCCGTGAGGCGCTCATCCCGCTGGCCGAGGCCGGCGACATCCAGGGCTTCATCGAGCTGCGCGCCGAGACCACGTCGCCGATCTCCTCGGAGATCAACGAGGTGCTCGACGTCCTCGCCGACGCCGAGTCGCAGGCCGCCACCGACATCGCCGCGCAGGGCTCCTCGGCCTACCACACCGCGGTCGTCCTGCTCCTGGTCGCCGGTGCGGCCGCGTTGGCCCTCGCGATCGCCGTCGCCGTCCTCATCGCCCGCTCGGTGGCCGGCCCGCTGGCCCGCACCCTGCACGTCGTCGAGGGCCTGGCCGGTGGCCGCCTGGACCAGCGCGTGGACTACGTGTGCGCCGACGAGGTCGGCAAGCTGGCCGCCGCGGTGGACGTCACCATGGACCGCCTGACCACCACGATGCGCCGCATCGCCGGTGCCTCCACCACCCTGGCCGCCTCCAGCGAGGAGCTGTCCGCGGTCGCCACCCAGCTGTCCAGCGGCGCCGAGGAGGCCTCCACCCAGTCGCAGGTCGTCTCCGCCGCGACCGAGGAGATCAGCGCCAACATCGGCACCGTCGCCGCGGCCGGCGAGGAGATGACCTCCGCCATCCGCGAGATCGCCACCTCCACCTCCGAGGCCTCCTCCACCGCCGCCTCCGCGGTCAGCGCCGCCACCAGCGCGGGGGAGACCCTGGAGCGCCTGTCCGCCTCCAGCCGCGAGATCGGCGAGGTCGTCAAGCTCATCACCTCCATCGCCGAGCAGACCAACCTGCTGGCGCTGAACGCGACCATCGAGGCCGCGCGCGCCGGGGACGCCGGCAAGGGCTTCGCCGTCGTGGCCGGGGAGGTCAAGGAGCTGGCGCAGCAGACCGCGCGGGCCACCGAGGAGATCGTCGCCCGCGTCAACGCCACCCAGGCCGACGCCTCCGCCGCGGCCGGCGCGATCAGCGAGATCACCGAGGTCATCGCCCGCATCGACGGGCTGCAGGCCACCATCGCCGCCGCGGTCGAGGAGCAGTCGGCGACCACGAGCGAGATGGTCCGCAACGTCACCGAGGTCTCCACCGGCAGCCAGGAGATCGCCACGAACATCTCCGGGATCGCCGCCAGCGCGGACCAGACGACCTCCGGGGCCACCCAGACCGCCCAGACCGCCGGCGAGGTCTCCCGCGCCGCCAGCGAGCTGAACGACCTGGTGGGTTCCTTCACCCTGCCCCGCTGACCCCGATCCTCCGCGACCTGTCCAACCTCTGCCGCGATCGTGCAGGGAAACCCAGCGAGATCACGGTGATCACGGATGGTTGACGCCTCAGCCGTCCGTGATCACCGCGGGGGAGAGGGGCGAGCGGGCGGTCGTCGGGGGAGAGGCCGGCAGGGCGAGGACCGCGTAGAGAACCAGCGCAGACACCGAGCACAGCGCCCGGCAGGTGCCACGAGCACCTGCCGGGCGCTCCGTCGTCCCCGGGCGCTGCCCCGGACGGGGGACGCCGGACACCCTCAAGTCATCCAGAGGTCGAGCCGATGCTCCAGGTGAGTGACCGGCCGAACAGCGAGCCGGCGCGGTCGTCACGAGGAGCGACCTTGACCACCAGCACCCACGAGCGCCCCGCGAAGGCGGCGATCCGGCCCACGGGCGAGGAACGCACGTTCTCCGCCGACGAGCTCATCGTCTCCAAGACCGATCCGCGCGGCATCATCACCTACGCCAACGACGTGTTCCTGCGCGTGGGCGCCTACCAGCTGCACGAGGTGATCGGCCAGCCGCACAACCTCATCCGCCACCCGGACATGCCCAAGGCGGTCTTCAAGCTGCTGTGGGACACCGTCTCCAGCGGCCGCGAGCTGTTCGCCTACGTCAACAACCTCGCCGCCGACGGCGCGAACTACTGGGTCCTGGCGCACGTCACGCCCTCGTTCGGCGCGGGCGGGCGGATCGTGGGCTACCACTCCAGCCGCCGCAAGCCCGCCGCCTCCGGCGTCGCCGCCGCGCGCGAGCTGTACGCGGCGCTGCGCGCCGAGGAGCACCGCCACTCCAGCGGCCGCGCCGCCGTGGAGGCGTCCACCGCCATGCTCGAGCGCCACCTGGCCGAGCGCGGCGTCACCTACGAGGAGTTCGTCTGGTCGATCGTGCCGGACGGGGAGGTCTGAGCCGTGGCCCTGTTCCACCGCGGCGCCGCCGGCGCCGACAGCGAGCTGGAGACGTACCGGGCGATGGTCCGTCAGGTCGTCGAGGTGTGCGAGAAGGCCGCCGCCGGCGACCTGGAGGCCCGCGCGGGCGGTGTGCCCGGCGTCGAGGCGCACCCCGACCTCGTCGCCCTGCAGAACGGCGTCAACCGCGCCCTCGACGTCTCCGACGCGTTCGTGCGCGAGGCCGGGGAGGTCCTCACCGCCGCCGCCGAGGGCCGCTACCACCGCCGCCTGCTGCCCGGCGGCATGCGCGGCGCCTACCGCCAGAGCGCCGCCTCCATCGACGCCGGCCGCGCCAGCATGAAGGTCGCCTCCGGCCGCATCGACGAGGCCCGCACCGCGCGCCTCGATCTCGCCGACGGCTTCGAGACCGGTGTCATGGGCGTCTCCGAGCAGCTGGCCACCGCCTCCACCGAGCTGAGCGCCTCCGCGCAGGGCCTGTCCGCCGCCGCGGGCGCCGCCAGCGCCGAGGCCGACCAGGCCTCGGTGACGATGGAGGCCCTCACCCGCGCCTCCGAGGAGATCCAGCAGGTCGTCTCCGTCATCAACGCCATCGCCGGGCAGACCCGTCTGCTCGCCCTGAACGCGACCATCGAGGCCGCCCGCGCCGGCGAGGCCGGCAAGGGCTTCGCCGTCGTGGCCGCCGAGGTCAAGGAGCTGGCCGACCAGACCGGCCGCGCCACCGAGCAGGTCAGCACCCAGGTCGGCAGCATCCGCTCCCAGGCCGCCGGCGCCGTGCAGGCCATCTCCGGCATCAACGCCACCATCGGCGAGATGAACGGCCTCGTCGACGGCGTGCGCACCGCCGTCGACGGCGGCGGCGGCTGGGGCGGCGACGGCGACATCACCGGCCTGTCCCAGCTCGCGGAAGAACTGCGCACCCAGATCAGCGGGTTCCTGCACGGCATGCGCGCCTGAACCCGCAGTTTCGACGACGCGCCCGGACCGCCTGCACCGCAGGCGGTCCGGGCGTCCTCACACCGGCGGCGAAGTCGAGGGGACCTGCGACGGGTCGCCCGACAGCTCACCCACCGGCGCCTGGTAGGCGATGAGCGCCGAGCGCAGCACGAAGTTGCGCCCCGAGCGCTTGGCCGCGTACAGCGCCCGGTCGGCCGCCGCCACCAGGTCCGCCGCCGAGCGCATCCCCGAGCGCCGCTCCGCCACCCCCAGGCTCGCCGTGATCCGCGGGTAGGCGTCCGGGCCGACGGTGTTCTCCACCGCCGCGCGGATGCGTTCCAGCAGCACCGCCGCGCCCTCCTCGCCGGTGTCCGGCAGCAGCAGCGCGATCTCCTCCCCGCCGAAGCGGTACGCGCCGTCGCTGCTGCGCAGCTGCGAGGTCACCACGTCGGCCACGATCGTCAGCCACTCGTCGCCCACCTGGTGCCCGGCGGTGTCGTTGACCCGCTTGAAGTGGTCCACGTCCAGCATCGCGAACGACAGCGGCCGCTCCTGCCACGCCGCCTCCGCCCACGCCGCCGCCAGGTCCTGCTCCAGCTGGTGCCGGTTCGCCAGCCCCGTCAGCGGGTCCGTCACCGCCTGCCGCCGCGTCAGCTCGTGCAGGCGCACCGCGCCCAGGTGCGCGGCCGCCGCCAGCGTCAGCGCCTCCAGCGCGTCCACGACGTCGCCGGGGTCGGCCCCGCCGTCGGCCACGCCGTCCGCCGGGCCGTCCACGCCCCCCGAGTCCTCCGCGCACAACCGCACGTGCAGCACCCCCAGGACGCTGCCCGAGCCGATGAGCGGCAGCACCACCTCCCCGTCGCCGGTGCGCCGGCGCCCGTCCGCGCCCACCGCCGCCACGATCGAGGCGTCCCCGTCCGGGCGCGGGTCCTGCTGCTGCGACCACGCCGCGCACGTGAACGCCCCCGGCGCCCCGTCGGCCGCCGTCCACAGCGACGCCGACCCGCCGCTGACCCGCGCGCTGCTCGCGACCACCTGCGCGGCCAGCGCCTGCGTCGAGGAGCACGTGGCCATCGCCCGCCCGGCCGCGAGCACCGCGCGCAGCTGCCCCGCCGTGCGCTCGGCGTCCTCGCGCCGGCGTGCCGAGCCGGCCCGCTCCTCGTGCAGCGCACCGGACAGCGCCGCCAACGCCGCGGCCACGTCGTCCAGCTCCCGCACGTCCGTGGCGGGCAGCTCGACCACCCGCTCGCCGCGGTGCACGCGCTGCAGGACCGCGTGCACCGCGCGCACCGGGCCGTCCAGGTCGCGCACCAGCCGCCGGCCCTGGTGGGCCAGCACCGCCGCCGCCAGCAGGCCCACCGCCACGTCCAGCGCGGCCAGCGCCAGCAGCGTGCGGCTGCGGTCGCGGCGGGCCGCGTCCCGGCGCGCCGTCGCCAGCGACAGGGCGCGCTCGTGGGCCTCGCGGTAGGCGCCCAGCGCCCGCGCGCTCGCGGCCGGGACACCGCCGGTGCCCGTGCGGTCGGGGCGGTCGGGCACCGGCGACCACGCCTGCTCCCACGCCTGCTCCCACGCCTGCTCGGCCAGCACGACGTCCAGCAGCCGCGGCCCCAGCGCCGGGTCCAGCGCCAGCCGCCCGCGCAGGCGCTCCCGGGCCGCCGCCAGCGCCGGCGCGTCGTCGCCCTGGCCGGCCGCGGGACCGCCGTCCAGCAGCGCCCCGCGCAGGTCCGCCTCCCGGGTCAGGACGGCGTCCTCATGGGCGGCCAGCGCGTCGACGACCTCCACCCACGCCACGACGTCCGCGCGCTCGGCGCGCACCACACCCGCGCCCAGCGCCGCCAGCGCCAGCAGCTGCAGCACCACCGCCGCGCCCACCGCCACCAGCGCCCGCCGCCGCGAGGCGCGCACGGAGGCCGGACCCCGCCGCCGGCCCGGCCGCGCCGGGGCGCCGGGCAGGGCGGCGGGGACGGTGTCAGTGCCCACGGGCGGACAGCGCGTCCGGCGCCGGGGCGGGCAGCACCCGGTCGCGACCGGCGGCCTTGGCCGCGTACAGCGCCTCGTCGGCGCGCGCCACCAGCGACTCGTCGCTCTCCGCGCCGTCCCACTGCGCCACGCCGCCGGAGAACGTCTGCCCGTCGGCCGTGGCCGCGCGCAGCTCGTCGACGACCTCCACGGCCGCGACCGCCGGCAGGCCCGGCAGCAGCAGCAGGAACTCCTCCCCGCCCCAGCGGGCCAGCACCCCGCGCCCCTGCAGGCGCGCCCGCCAGCCGGCGGCCGAGCCGACGAGCAGCCGGTCACCGGCGGGGTGGCCGAAGGTGTCGTTGTAGGTCTTGAAGCGGTCCAGGTCCAGCAGCGCCACGCACAGCGGCAGCCCCTCGCGCCGTGCCCGCTCCAGCTGCCGCGCCAGCTCCGCCTGCCCGCTGCGCCGGTTCGGCAGCCCCGTCAGGGCGTCCGTGCGCGCCAGCGCCGCCAGCTGCCGCGCCTGGTCCTGCACCTGGCGCAGCAGCCCGCTCATGCGCACCACCACCAGCAGGAACAGGGTCACCGAGGTGAGGATGACCGCCCACACCTCCAGGTCGCGGTCCAGCACCACCTGCACCGCCAGCGTGCCCGGCGACAGCAGGCTCGCCGCCGTCAGCGCCACCAGCCGCGCGCGGGTCAGCTCCGCGCCCTCGCGCGGCGGGGAGTCCGTCAGCCGCCGCATCGACGGGTGCAGCGCCGCGCCCGCCGTGCACAGGTAGGAGGACAGGAACAGCACGTCCACGACCCCCTCGTCGAGGCCGAAGACGTTGCCGCGCAGTGAGACGAGCTGGTAGGCGGCATCGGCGGCCAGCATGAGGCCGGCTCCCGTGACCAGCAGCCGGAACGCCGCCGTCCGGGCCCCGGAACTGGTCAGCAGCTGCACCAGGACGGCCAGGAGCAGCACGTCCCCGATCGGGTAGGCCGCGCCCACCGCCCGCGCCGCCGCGGACACGCTCGTGTCCAGCAGCGACGGCTTGACCAGCGTGACCCACATCAGCAGCGAGAAACCGACGACCAGGATCGCGCTGTCCACCAGCCCGTCGCGTCCGCGACCGCCCTGCCGCGCCCGCACGAACCGCCAGAAACCCGCCGCCAGCAGCGGGTAGGCGGCCAGGTACGCCACGTCGGCGACCGACGGGAAGGGTTCCACGCCCGCCACGTCGCGCAGGAACGTGTAGACGACGTCGCCCAGCGCCCACGCGCCGACCCCGGCGCCGACGAGCAGCCAGCCGCCCGGGTGCACCGGGCGGTGCCGGCGCACTCCCGCGAACACCGCCGCCGCGCACGCGACCGCCACGGCGCAGTACAGGACCGCGCGCACCGGCCCCTCGGGCAGCGCCACGACGAGCACGGCCAGGGCGCCGCCCACCACGAGCAGCGCCCGCACCAGCGGCAGACCGGGACCCTTCACACCCGCCCCATCGACACCCGCCCGCCCCGCGAGCAGGTCAGCGGGGCAGGTTCACCCCCACGGCGCGACGACGGGCGGTCCCGTCGCGCTGCGCAGACCGACGCGCACCCGGACGAGGGTCCCCTGCGGACCCGTCTGCACGAACAGGCCGTCCGCCAGGCGCCGCACGATGCTCAGCGCGTCACCGCCCAGGGCCGCCTCCTGGACCGGACGGGTGCCGTCGGGGCGCAGCTCGACGACGACGTCCGCGGCCGTCACCCACACGGCCACCCGCGCCGGCGCTCCGCCCGCGGCGCGCGCGGCCGCGACCTCGTGGACGGCCTGGACCAGGTCGTCGACCCGTTCCGGCGGCAGCCCGGCCGCGGTGGCGGTGCGCCGGCACAGCTCGCGCACCTCGCGCAGCGCGGCCAGCGCCACCGCCAGCGACGGTGCGTCCGAGGCGGGCGGCCGGGGGGCGTCCACGACGCGCCGGTCCCCGAAACCCGGTTCGAGACAGGCGGTCCCGTGGCGCGTCGGCGCGGCCTCCATGCCTCGACGGTACGTCCCCGCGCGGTGTCCGGACACCCCGGGCGCGGCGGGTGGCACCCCACCGGGCGTCACCGCCCCGCGGCACCTCGTCACCCGTCCCACCCCGTCACCCACCCCACCCCGCGGTGATCATGGACGGTCCACCCCTCATCCATCCGTGATCACGGTGATCTTGCTGGGAATCCCTGCAAGATCACGGTGGGAGAGGTGGTCGTGCGGGGGAGGGGGCGGGACGGAGGCGGGGGTGAGCCGGGGCGGGGGTCAGCCGACGACCTGCAGCTCCTCGGCGGGGGCGGGGCGGCCCAGGTGGTAGCCCTGCGCGTACGGCACGCCCAGCCCGTGCAGGCACTCCAGCTCCTCGGCGACCTCCACGCCCTCGGCGATGACCGCGGCGCCGCTCTCGGCGGCGAACACCGCCAGGCTCGCCGCCAGTGCGCGGCGGGTGGGGTCCAGGTGCACGTCGCGGATGAGGCTGACGTCCAGCTTGAGGAAGTCCGGGCGCAGCGCCAGCACGTGGCGCAGGCTCGCGAACCCCGCCCCCGCGTCGTCGACCGCCAGGCGCAGCCCCTCGCGCCGCAGCCCGGCCAGGTTCGCCAGCAGGGCGCCGTAGTCGTCCACCGGCTCGTGCTCGGTGATCTCCAGGACGAGCCGGTCCACCGGCGCGCCGGCCAGCGCCCGCACCAGCTCCGGGCTGCCGGCGGTGCGCGGGCTCACGTTGACCGACAGCAGGCCCGCGCCCGGCCAGGCGGCCAGCGCCGCGCGCAGCGCGTCCAGCTCCAGCGGCACCCCGGCGCCCACCCGCGCGGCGTCGCCGAACCAGGCGTCGGGGGTGCCGGCGGGGAAGCGGCTGAGGGCCTCCGCGCCCAGCACCGAGCGGTCGGCCACGGCCACGATCGGCTGGAACACCGGCCGCGGCCCGCCCGCGGCGCGCAGGGCGTCCAGGCGCTGCAGCACCTCGCGGCGCTCGTCGGCGGCGTGCTCGGCCTCGTCCACCGCACCGGCCACCACGCGGGCGACCACGTGCAGGACGGACGCGTCGCGCGCGCGCAGCTCCGGCAGCGGGCGCAGCGAGGCGCCCCACAGGCTGCCGTACAGCCGGCCGTCGCGCCGGTGCACGGGCACGCCCAGGTAGGCGCGCGCGCCCAGGTCCCGCGTGATGGCGAACGGCGGGGCCCCGGCGTCGTCGAGCAGGTCGGGCACCACGACGCTGGTGCGCCCGTCGACCAGCCGCTGGCACACCGACTCCGCCACCGGCCACGCGCGCTCGCGCAGGTCCGGCACGGTCGGCGCCTGCGCGGCCTGCACCACGCGCCAGGAGGTCCCGTCGGTCACGCACACGCCGACGACGTCCAGGTCCAGCTGCTGGCGGGCCATCTCCAGCAGGTGGGACACCCGCTCCGTCCACGCCGGCTCCGCGCCGGGTGCGCCGGCGCCCGGGCCGCCCGCTCCCACCGGGTCCAGCACCCGCGGCGCGGCCGCGCCCGGGCAGGTGGCCGTGCGCGCGCGGTCGGCGGCCAGCGCGGCGTCGGCCTGCCGCCAGGCGTGCGCCAGGCCCGTGGCCGCCCGCCGCGCCGCCCAGCCGGTGCTGACCGCCGAGCCGCTGGCGGCCGCGGCCACCCGCAGGCGGTCGGCCAGCGACGCTGCCTCGTCGGGCCCGGCGCCGGGCACGAGGGCGGCGAAGCGGCCGCCGGCCAGCCGGGTCAGGACCCCGTCGCCCAGGCGCGCCTGCAGGGCGTGCGCGGCGCGGCGCAGCAGGGCGTCGCCGGCCTCGTGCCCGGCGCGCTCGTTGACCTGCGGCAGGTCCTCCAGCTGCACGAGCACGACGCCGGCGGTGGTGCCGTAGCGCTGCGCGCGCTCCTCCTCCTCGCGCAGGGCGCGCTCGAAGCGGGCCCGGTCGCCCAGGCGGGTGACCGGGTCCACCTCGTGGGGGGCCGGGTCCGCGGCGCGCAGCGCCGAGCGGGCCGCCTCGTGCTCCAGCACGGTGGCCAGCAGGTCGGCGGACAGCTGCACGCCGTCCAGCGCGGTCTCGGAGGCCCGCACCCGTCGCAGCGACCCGGCGCACACCGTGCCCAGCAGGGTCCCGTCGGACGCGCGCATCGGGACGGTGAGGTAGGAGGTGAACGGCAGCCCGTTCAGCTCGCGGGCCCGCACCCACGCCGGCACCGCGGACACGTCCTCGGCGAAGCGCGGCGCGGCCCCCTCGACGGCGGCGGCGCAGTACGTGTCCGTCCACGCCATCACGTCACCCGCGTCGACTCCGACCTCGGCGGTGTCCAGCGCCGACAGCACGACGTAGTCCTCCCCGTCGCGGCGCGAGACGATCCACAGGTCCATGCCGAGCACCGAGTGCAGGAAGCGCAGCGTCGCACCGGCGGCCGAGGTGAAGTCCACCGCCCGCCCTCCCTCCTGCTGTTCGACGGGGCTCCACAGCATCGCCCCCGACGTACGAGTTGTCACGTTCGCAGCACCCAGCGTGATCCCCGGGACGGGGTCGTCACCCGGGCTCACGCGCGGGACCCGGCCGGCTCGCCGGTCCCCCCGCCCGTCGCGCCACCGGTCCCCTCGTCGCAGCGCACGACCCCGCGCCCGCCCTCCTTGCCCGCGTACAGGGCGGCGTCGGCGCGCCGCAACGTCTCGGCCACCCCCGTGCCCGGCCACCACTGCGCCAGTCCCACGGTGCAGCTCTGCCCGTCCGGCACCACCGCCAGCAGGCGCTCGGCGACCGTGCGGGCGTCCTCCAGGGCGCACCCGGGCAGGGCGAGGGCGAACTCCTCCCCGCCCCAGCGCGCGATCGTGTCCACCGCGCGCAGCTGCCCGGCCGCCGCGGCGGCGAAGTCGCGCAGCAGCACGTCCCCGGCCAGGTGGCCGCGGGTGTCGTTGTAGCGCTTGAAGTGGTCCAGGTCCACGATCCCGAAGGTCAGCGGCTGCCCGCTGCGCACGGCGCGGGCGACCTCGTCGGCGGCCGCCTCGTCCCAGCGGCGCCGGTTCGCCAGGCCCGTCAGCGGGTCGCGGTCCGCGGCGCGCGAGAGCCGGTGCAGCAGGTCGGCGCGCTCGACCGCGCCCGCCGCCTCCCCGGCCAGCGTCTGCAGCATCGCCGGCACGTGCGCCGGCAGCGCGCCCAGCCGCGCGCCCCAGACCGCCACCAGCACCCCCAGCGCCCCGTGCGGGCCGCGCACCGGCTGCCACGCCGCCGAGGACCCCGCGCCGGCGCCCAGGGCCTGCAAGACGTCCCGGTGAACGCCCGGGTGGGTCAGGGCGTCGGCCGCGAAGACGAGGTCGTGCCCGGCGAAGGCGCGGGCGGCCATCGTCGCCGGGCCGTCCAGGTCCACGACCACGGCGGGCACGCGCGGGCCGGACGCGCCCGTGGTGCGCAGGTGCCCGTCGCCGTCGGCCTCCAGCAGGTACACCCCGTCCGCGCCGGCGATCTGGCGCGCGGCCGCGCAGATCGCCTCGCGGGCGTCGTCGGCGGCGGCCAGGTCCCGCGAGCAGCGGGCCAGCACGCTCAGGTGCTGCGCCTGCAGCCGCAGGTGGGACACCAGCCGGTGCACGAGCAGGCCGACCAGGCCGCTGGCCACCAGCCACAGCACCAGGCGCCGCCACTCCTGCAGCGGGTACATCGGCGCCCCGACGAGCAGCAGCGGGACGAGGAGCGTGGCCGCCCCGCACGCCAGGGCGGCGGCCACGGCGCGCCGGCCGTGGTGCAGGGCCACCGCCACGACCGGGACGATGAGCACCGGGGTCAGGCCGCTGGCCGCCCCGTCCGCGCCGTGGCGCACCAGCCCCAGCGGCGCGAAGGAGGCCAGCAGCGGGGCCGGTGCCCACGCCGCCGGCAGCCGGTGCCAGGGCAGCACCACCTCCAGCGCGAGCAGCAGCGCGTACGCGGCGGTCCCGGCCGCGATCCAGCGCGGGTGGTGGTTGTGCGGGGGCAGCAGCGTCACGGCCACGGTCAGCGCGCTGAGCACCGCCAGCGGGGCGGCGCGGCGCAGCCGCTGCGTGAGCGAGCTCGGGGTCGGGGAGCGTTCGTCCACCCCGGTGATCTCGTCACCCGGACGGGTGACCTTGACCACCGCCGGTGCTCCGGCGTCCCTCCGCGGGGGGCCGGAGTGTCAACTCGTCGTGAATTCGTGTGAACACCTCGTGTCGCGTGCAACGTTCCCGGGGCCGCGACCGATGGTGGTGGTGACGCGGCTCACGCCGCGCCGGCACCACCCGACCGCGAACGACCCGCGACCAGCGCAGGAGCCCACCATGTCGAGCACCCGACCGAGCATCGCCGCGTGCCTCGTCCTGCAGGGCGGGGGCACCCCGCCCGCGCTCGACGCCGACGTGCGCAACCTCGTCGCCGTGGCCGACGAGGTCGTCGTCTACGACACCGCCGACCACCTCGTGCCCGGTTCCGCCGCCTTCGAGGCCACGCTGCACCCGGCGGTCACCGTCGTCAGCGGCTTCTGGGCCGACGACCGCCGGCGCGCGCAGCAGGCCGCGATGGCCCACTTGGCCAGCGACTGGGCGCTGTGCCTTCTGCCGGGGGAGAAGGTGTGCACCGACACCGAGCAGCTGCGCGCGCTGCTGGTCGAGGCGCAGGACGCCGCGGCGCTGTCGGTGCGCGTGGACGACGTCGTGCGCGGCACGCACCGCTCCCCGCGGCTGCTGCACCGCACCGGCGCCGGCGCGCCGGCCACCGGTGCGGTCGGCGGCGTAGCGGGCGGGCTGGACGAGGAGGCCGTGGCCGAGGTGCCCAGCCGCGTGCTGACGGTGTGCCAGCCGGTGGCGACCACGGCGAACCTGCCCCGCCAGCGCG
Source organism: Kineococcus terrestris (assembly GCF_041020755.1). Classification (NCBI taxonomy): domain Bacteria; kingdom Bacillati; phylum Actinomycetota; class Actinomycetes; order Kineosporiales; family Kineosporiaceae; genus Kineococcus; species Kineococcus terrestris. The sequence goes on from NZ_JBEUEI010000008.1 coordinate 20,851, forward strand.
GCGTCTTCGACCGCGTCTGACACCCCGCCCAGCGGTGATCATGGAAGGGTGGACGCTCATCCATCCATGATCACCGTGATCTTGCTGGGAGACCCTGCGAGATCACGGAGGGGTGGAGGTGGGGTGGAACGACTCGGGGAGGGCTGAGGGGGCGGGCGGGTCAGCGGCCCGAGGTGGAGAAGTGCTGGTAGTCCTTCAGCGACGACCAGTCCCCGCCCCAGGAGAAGCCGTGACGGGCGAAGGCCCGCACCACGGGGTCCCCGGCCGTGACGACGCCCGGGGCGGGGGTGCGGTCCACGTACGCGCGCCCGGCCTCCGGCAGCACCGTCGTGCCGCGCACGTACGGGTTGCGCACCGGGTTGACGTCGATCGCCGTGCCGTAGCTGTGCTCGGAGAAGCGGGTGCCGCCCGTGGTGAGGCGGCAGTTGAACGCCGAGGTGTTGTCCGCGGCCATCGAGGCGTCGTCGGAGCCGCCGAACTCGTCGACCGGGCGCACCGAGGCCAGCGGGAAGCGCAGCGCGTACAGCTCCCCGAACACCGCGGCCACCGCGCCGGCCACGTCGGCGTGCACGACGAGGCGGCCCACCTGCGCGCGCCCGGCGTCGTCGACGTGCGTGACGGTCACCGCGCGCAGGTCCTGCGGGCCGACCGGGCAGCCGGGGCGCCAGGACGCGGGCAGGTCACCGGCGCCGACGGGGTCGATCCGGGCCACGTACGCCGGCAGCGGCGGGACCGCGCGCACGGCGCGATCGCGCCGCTCCACCCCCTCGGCCGCGCCCGTGCCCGCGGCCGCGGCGGCCGGGCCGCCCGCCGCCAGCGCGAGCAGCGCGGTGAGCAGGAGCCGGCCGGGACGGCGGGGCGACGGGCGCACGCGGCAGACCGTAGCCGCCCGGCGGCGGTGCGTCGCGCGGACGCGTCGCGCGGGGCTCAGGCCCGCGACTGCGCCGGACTGGAGGCCGGGACCTCCTGCGCGGGCAGGGCCACCGAGCGGGCGGCCGTGTGGGCGGCGACGGCGTACAGGTACACGGCCGGGCCGGCCATCTCCATGGCCTCCTCGATGGTCTGCAGGGTGCCGTAGAGCATCCCGCCCTCGTCGACGCCGGCGGAGGTCAGGAGGTTGGCGACCATCTCCATGCCGACGGCCCCGCCCACGTACAGGGCGCCGCCGAGCAGCACGAGGGCGGCGGTGCGCCGCGGCAGGGCGCGCAGGAACCCCAGGAACGCCAGCGCGACGACGGCCACGGCGGGCAGCGCGGCGGCCACCCAGGCGTAGGCGAAGACGCCGCCGCTGCCGACGACCGCGGTCATGGGCTCGACGAACTTCTCGTGCAGGGCGACGAGCTCGTCCAGGGACAGGTAGAGGAACCCGGCGCCCAGGACGACCCAGTGCCAGCGGAACCGGCGGCGCTCCAGGACGGCGCGCCGGCCGACCTCCAGGGTGACCAGCCCGGCCACGCACAGCAGCATCGCCGAGTACCAGGCGGGCAGGTTCTGCTCGTTGTTGACGTCGACGAACTTGCGCGCGGACACGACCGCGCCGGCGTCCACGCCGAGGGCGACCGTGGCCAGCAGGAAGGCGTAGCTGGTCACCACGAGGACGGCGGTGACGGCCAGCAGGACGGCCAGCAGGTGGCGCGGTCTGACGGACACGGTGAGCACGGGTTCCCCCTCGGCCGGCGGGTCCGCTGATCGGGTGACCCCGGACCGGCGCACACGTTAACGGTGGTTGAACGCCGGGTGGACGACTTCCGTCACCCGATCGGCTCCCTCAGGATCGCTGCGCCACAACGGGTTCATGCTCGGACACGGTGCGCAACCGGCCGTCCGTCAGGACGAGGACCTCCGTCGCGCGGTGCAGCGCGTCGTCACGGTGGGCGAGGAGCAGGACGGCGCGCCCGGCCGCCGCGTCGAGCAGGTCGTCCAGCAGCGCCCCGGCCGTCGTGGTGTCCAGCCCCTCGCCCGGCTCGTCCAGCACGAGGACGTCGACCTCGGCCAGCAGCGCCCGCGCCAGCGCCAGCCGCCGCCGCTCCCCGCCCGACAGCGGCGCCCCGCCGTCGCCCAGGGGCGTGGACAGCCCCTGCGGCAGCCCCGCCGCCCACGCGTCCAGCCGCACCCGCGCCAGCACGTCGCGCAGCTGCGCGTCGCTCGCGCCCGGCGCCGCCAGCAGCAGGTTGTGCCGCAGCGAGGTGGCGAACACGTGCTCGTCGTCGGCGACCAGCCCGACCACCGAGCGCACCGCGTCCCCGGCCAGCTCGCGCACGTCCGTCCCGTCCAGCTCCACGCGCCCGGCCGCCGGGTCCAGGAAGCGCAGCAGGACCGCCGCCAGCGTCGACTTGCCCGACCCCGAGCGCCCGCGCACCGCGACGACGTCGCCCGGGCGCAGGTCCAGGTCCAGCCCGCGCAGCGCCGGGCGCCCGGGGTCCCAGCCGGCGACCAGGCCGCGCACCCGCACCGCGCGCCCGGCCGCCGGTCGCGGCGGCAGCGGCCGCGGGTGGACCGGCTCGTGAGCGCGCACCGGCGCGCCCAGCAGCGCGGCCGCGCGCCGGTCGGCCTGCCGGGCCCGCACCCGCGCCCGCGCCGTCTCCGGCAGGGCGCGCACCCCCTCCAGCGCGGGCAGCGCCGCCAGCACGGCCACCGCCGCCCACGCCGGTCCCGTCCCCGCGACCGCCCGCGTGGCGGCCAGCGCCACGCCCAGCAGCGCCAGCCCGGTGCCGCCGACGGCCAGCGCCGACGTGGTCGCCGCCGCGCGCGCACGGGCCCGCTCCAGGCCGGCCAGGTCCCGGCCCCGCGCGCGCAGCACCGCCAGGGCCCGCTCGCGGGTGCCCAGGCTGCGCAGGTCCTCCAGCGCCAGCAGCGTCTCGGCGGCCGCGGTGCCCACGGCGGCCAGCTCGTCGCGGTGGCGCTCGGTGCGCCGCTCGGCGCGCGCGGCCAGCGCGGGCGCCAGCACCCCGGCCAGCAGCAGACCGGGCACGGCCGCGGCCACCAGCAGCGGGTCCAGCAGCGCTGCCGCCCCGGCCGCCACGGCCAGCGCGAGCGCGGTGACGAGCACCGGGTGCCGGTGGCGCAGCAGCCCGTCCACGCGGGCGTCCACGTCGTCGACCAGCCGCGCCAGCAGGTCACCGGCCCGGCCCGTCCCCGCGCCCGCGCCCGCGCGGTGCAGCGCGCCCGGTGAGCGCGGCACCAGCGCCGCCACGACGTCCGAGCGCCAGCGCGCCAGCCGCGCGAAGGCGACGTCGTGCACGAGCAGGCGCTCCAGGTACGCCAGCAGCGGGCGGGCGGTGGCGCTGGCCCGCACCGCCACCGCGGCGACCGACAGCGTCAGCACGGGCGGGCGGTCGGCGGCCGTGACGATCAGCCAGGCGGCCGCCGCGGTCAGCGCCGTGCCCGCGCTCGCCGAGCCCACGCCCAGGCCCGCGGCCACCCACCCCGGGCGCGGCAGCCGCCACCGGCTCCAGCTCGTGGCCGCGCCCGCGGCCGGCGACGGCTCCGGCGCGGCGGCGACCCCCGCGACCCCCGCGACACCCGCGACCCCGGGGACGTCCGCGGGACCGTCCACCACCGCCGTCGCGGCCGGGCGCACCACGGTGACGACGCGGTCGGCGGCGGCCAGCAGCGCGGGCCGGTGCGCGACCACGAGGACCGCGCACCCCTCGGCGGTCAGCCGCCGCAGCACGCCGACGACGTGCGCCTCGGTCGCGGTGTCCAGGTGCGCGGTGGGCTCGTCCAGCACCAGGCGCCGCGCGCCGCGGCGCACGGCCAGCAGGGTGCGCGCGATCGCCAGGCGCTGGCGCTGCCCGGCGGACACGCCCGAGGCCCCGGCGCCCAGCGGGGCGTCCAGCGCCAGCTCGCCGGGCGCGCAGCCGGCGTCGGCCAGCACCGCCAGCAGCTCGGCGTCCGGGTCCAGGTCGGGGTCCTCGCCGGGCTCGCGGCCGGCCAGGACGGCCTCGCGCACGGTCGCGGCGTGCGGGAAGGAGGGCCGCTGCGGCAGGTGGACCAGCTCGCCGGGGGCGGTGGGGTGCTCCACGCGCCCGGCCGTCGGCACCAGCACCCCGGCGGCCACCCGCGCCAGCGTCGACTTGCCCGCGCCGGAGACCCCGGCCAGGGCGACCACCTCGCCGGGGGCCACGTCCAGGTCCACGCCCGCCCCGTCGCCCGGCCCGTCGCCCGGCCCGTCGCCCGGCCCGTCCAGGACCGGCGGGCGCCCGGGCACCAGCACCCGCGCTCCGCGCACCCGCAGGCCGGCGGCGGGCGCCGCCGGCGGCGCGGGTGGGGACGGCGGGACGGCGGCCAGCACCGCGTCGACGTCCCCGACGACGGCGGCCGCGTCGGCCGACTCGTGGAAGCGGGCGCCGACCTCGCGCAGCGGCCGGTACGCCTCGGGCGCCAGGAGGATGACCAGCAGGGCCGTCGCCAGGTCCAGCGACCCGGTGGCCAGGCGCATCCCGGCCGTGACGGCGACCAGGCCGACGCTGAGGGTGCCCACGAGGTCCAGCGCGGTGCCGGACAGGAACGCCAGGCGCAGCACCGAGGCGGTGGCGCGACGGTGCTCGTCGGTGCGCGCGGCGACCACGCCCACCTGCCGCTGCGCGCGCCGGTGCGCGCGCAGGGTGGGCAGGCCGCGCACGACGTCGAGGAAGTGCACGGCCAGGGCGCGGGTGGCGGCCCACTGCCGCTGCGCGCGCGCCTGCGCCGCCCAGCCCAGCAGCACCGCGAACACCGGCACCAGCGGCAGCGTCAGCGCCACGGTCGCGGCGGACTCGACGTCGTGCAGGGCCAGCAGCGCCACGACGGCCGGGGGCAGCAGCACCCCGGGCACCAGGGCCGGCAGGTAGCGGGTGAACCAGGCGTCCAGCGCGGGCAGGCCCTGGGTGAGCAGGCTCGTCAGCCGGTCCGTGCCGTGCGCCTCGGCCCAGGCGGGCCCCAGCGCGGCGGCGCGCTCGACCAGCCGCTCGCGCAGGTGGGTGCGCACGGCGGTCGCGGTGCGCTGCGCCAGGCGCGCGGAGGCCCACGTCGCGCCGGTGCGCACGGCCAGGGCCGCCGCGAGCAGCAGCAGGCCGTCGCGGGGGCTCGTGCCCGCCCACAGGGCGACGACGAGGTCGGTCAGCGCGAACGCCGTTCCCAGCCCGGCGCCCGCCGCGACCGTCTCGGCGGCCGCGACGGCGGCGATCCCGGCGCGCGCGGGCCGGGCGTGGCGCAGCAGCCGCGGGTCGACGGGCCCGCGCGGGCGGGTCGCGCCGGTCCCGGTGGCCGGGGCGGGCGCGGTGGTGGCGGTCACCGGCCCAGCCTGACCCCCCGCGACGGCTGCGCGCCCGCCGGGCGGGGTGCCTCGCGCTCGCCGCCCACGCGGCGGCGGAAGACCCAGTACGACCACAGCTGGTAGGCCACGACACCGGGCAGGACGACGACGCCCACGACCGAGATGAGCTCCAGCGCGCCGTCGCTGGCGGCCGCGCCGCGCAGCGTCACGTCGGCGCCGCCGGCCAGGGTCGTGGGCAGCAGCACGGGGAAGTGCGCGGTCAGGGCACCGACGACGGCGGCCACGACGGCCAGCGAGCTGGCGGTGAAGGCGAGCGCCTCGCGGCGCGCCGCGGCGGCCACCGCGGCCGCGGTCAGCAGCGCACCGGCCACGGCGGCCGGGGTGCTGGGGGCCATGACCACGGTCAGCAGCGCGGCGAACGCGGCGGCGGCCGCGGCCGGCACGGCCACCCGCCGGGCCCGCACCCGCAGCGCGCCGGTGGTGCGCAGCGACAGGAACGTCGCCCCCTGCAGGGTGGCCAGCAGCACGCCGGCGACGGCGCCGACGCCCGCGCCGGGGCTCAGCAGCGGCTCCACCGAGCGGCCCAGCCCGCCCAGCAGGCCGGCCGCACGGACCTCGCCGCCGGCGTCCATCGCCAGCCCGGTGACCAGCGCGCCCACGACCGCACCCCACAGCGCGGCCAGCAGCAGCGAGGAGGCGGCCAGGAACGCGTCGCAGCGTGCGCGCCAGCCGCGGTCGTCGTGCTTGCCGCGGAACTCGATGGCCACCCCGCGCACGGCCAGCAGCAGCAGGACGGCGACCATCGGCAGGTAGGTGCCCGACAGCAGCGCGGCGTACCAGTCGGGGAAGGCGGCGAACGTGACGCCGATCGCGGCCACGAGCCACACCTCGTTGCCGTCCCAGACGGGGCCGACGGTGCGCACGGCGGCGCTGCGCTCGGCGTCGGTGCGCCCCAGCAGGGGCCCCAGGTAGCCGACGCCGAAGTCGAAGCCCTCCAGGACGAAGAACAGCACCCACGCCAGGACGGCGACGGCGAACCAGGTCAGGGCCAGGTCGAGGTCCACGCGGGGCTCCTCAGTAGCTCAGGGAGGTGTCGGGGGCGCCGGCGCGCGCGCGGCCGGCCGGGTCGCGGTCGCCACCGCGGTCGACGTCGCCGTCGCGGTCGCCGTCGTCGGGGCGCGCGGTACCGGGCAGGGCCGGCAGCCCCGCGCGCACGAGGCGCACGGCCAGCAGCGTCCACACCCACGCCAGCGCGCCGTAGACGGCGGTGAAGGCGAGCAGGGACAGCACGACCTCGGCGGTCGAGACGCCGGGGGAGACGCCGTCGGCGGTCTGGAACAGCCCGAACACCAGCCACGGCTGGCGGCCGGTCTCGGTGAAGATCCAGCCGAAGGAGTTGGCGGCCAGCGGCAGCAGCGGCAGGACGGGCACCGACCACAGCACGCCGGCGGCCAGGCGGGTGTCCACCGACAGCGGGCGCCCGGAGCGGGTGACCCACAGGTGCACCAGCGCCACGAGCGCGGCGAGCATCCCCACGCCGATCATCAGGCGGAAGCTCCAGAACGCCACGGGGATCCAGGGCGTGTAGTCGCCGGGGCCGAACTGGGCGGCGTAAGCGGCCTGCAGGTCGTCGATGCCGGCGACCTCGGCGGTGAAGGACCCCTTGGCCAGGAACGAGAGCAGGCCGGGGACCTCGAGGCTGAACGTCGGCCGCTCGGCGCCGGGCGGGGCGTAGGCGAAGAGCGAGAACGGCGCGGAGGTGCGCGTCTCGTACAGGGCCTCGGCGGCGGCCATCTTCATCGGCTGCACGCGGGTGATGACCTTGCCCAGCAGGTCGCCGGTCACGGCGGTGCCGGCGCCGGCCACCAGGGTGGTCCAGGCGCCCACCCGCGAGAGGGCGCGGAAGGCGGCGAACTCCTCCGAGGCGGGCGCGTGCCCGCCGCGCAGCAGGTGCCACACGCCCACGGCCATGACGAGGGCGCCGCCGGTCATCAGGGCGCCGAACACGGTGTGCGGGAAAGCGGCGAGGTTCACCTCGTTGAGCAGCAGCTCGGAGAAGCTGCCCAGCTGCGCCCGGCCGGTCTCGGCGTCGATCGTGTAGGCGACGGGGTTCTGCATGAAGGAGTTGGCGGCCAGGATGACGAACGCGGAGATCGTCGTGCCGAGCGCCACGGTCCAGATGGTCGCCAGGTGGACCAGCTCGGGCAGCCGGTCGCGCCCGAACCACCACAGGCCCAGGAAGGTGGCCTCCAGGAAGAAGGCGAGCATGCCCTCCACGGCCAGGGTCGGGCCGAACACGTCGCCGTAGAAGCGGGCGAAGTCGCTCCAGTTCAGGCCGAACTGGAACTCCTGCACGAGGCCGGTGACCACGCCGACCGCGAACGTCGTCATCAGCAGCTTGCCGGTCAGCAGGCCCAGGCGCCCCCACCGCTCACCGGGCGCAGCGGCGCCCCCAGCACCGGCACCGGCACCCGTGCCCGCACGGGCGCCCACGGCGGCCGGCGCGCGCCGGGCGGCGCGGCGGCGGGCGAGCACGGCGGCGGTCTGCAGCCCGGCCGTCAGCAGCGCCAGGCTGATCGACAGCGGGACGAAGAGGTAGTGGTACAGCGTCGTGGTGGCGAACTGGAGCCGGCTGAGCTCGACGACGTCCACCGGGGTGCCTCCGCGGGTCGGGTGCTGCGACGGGTCCTACGACGGCCCGTCGTAGTGGCTCCACATTACTACGACCGGTCGTAGTACGACGGCTCGCGTTGCGTGTCCCCGCTCACGTACCATCGCCTCGTGGCCCTCGGAGAGCTCGAACGCGACGTCATGGACCGGCTGTGGGCGTCCCCCCACCCGCTGACGGTGCGCGAGGTCCACGAGCTGCTCGCCGGGCACCGCAAGATCGCCTACACGACCGTCATGACGGTGCTGGACCGCCTGGCCAAGAAGGGCGTCGTCACCCAGGAGCGCGCCGGGCGCGCCTTCCGGTACGCCCCGGCCGCCTCCCGCGAGCAGATGGTCGCCGACCTCATGCTCGACGCCCTCGGCGGCGTGCCCGCCGCCGGCGACCGCCAGGCCGCCCTCGTGCACTTCGTCGGCAGCGTCTCGCCGGCCGAGGCGGCCGCGCTGCGCGAGGCGCTGGACGCCCTCGCCACCCGCGAGCCCGGGGCCGCGCGCGGACGGGTGGACGAGCGGGCGGGGGACAGCGCCCCGGCGTCCTGACGACGTCCGTGCCCCGTCCGGCGGGTGAGGCGGAGGCGGTCCCGTGACCGCCTTCTGGTTCGCCGCGCTCGCGGTGCTGCTGGCCGGCCCGGTGCCGGCCCTGCTGGCGCGCGCCCGGTGGACGTGGCGGGTGCCGCGCGCGGCGCTGGTGCTGTGGCAGGCGGTCGCCCTCGGCGCCGTGCTGGCCACCCTCGGCGCCGGGCTGGCCTCGCTGACCATGCTGTTCACCGAGGAGCCCGGGCTGCCGTTCCTGGAGCGGCGCGGCTGGGTCCAGACCACCCTCATCGGCCTGGGCTCCGCCTTCGTCACCGTCGTCACCGTGCGGTTCTGGGTCGTCGCCGCGCACGTGGCGGTGCGCACCCGCCGACGCCGGCGCCGGCACCGCGAGCTGGTGGACCTGCTGCACCGCACCGAGTCCCACGGCGCCCTGGACGCCGCGCTGCTGCGCGAGGCGGGGGTGCGGGTGCTGTCCGGGCCCGGGCGCATCGCCTACTGCCTGCCCGGCGTGCGCGCCAACCGGGTGGTGCTGTCCGACGGGGTCATCGAGCAGCTGTCCCCGGCCGAGGTGCGCGCCGTCCTGGCCCACGAGCGCGCCCACCTGCGCGCCCGGCACGACCTGGTCCTGGAGGCGTTCACCGCCCTGCACGCGGCCTTCCCGCGCATCGTCTCCTCGCGCGCGGCCCTGGACACGGTGCGGCTGCTGGTGGAGATGCTCGCCGATGACGCGGCCCGGCGCACCGAGGGCTCGGCCCCGCTGGCCCGCGCCCTGGTGCAGCTGGCCAGCGCGCCCGGCGAGCGCACCGAGGGCGAGACGGCCGTGGGCGCCGACGCGCTGACGCGGGTGCGGCGCCTGGCCGACGGGTGCGGCGAGGACGACCGCACGCCCCCGCACCGCCGGCTGTCCGCCGCGCTCTACACCGCGGCCGGTCTCGTGCTGGCCGGGCCGACCCTGACGGTCGCGCTGCCCTGGCTGCGGCTGACCTGGCGGGCGCTGGGGCGCTGAGCCGCCGCGCCTACGCGGCGGGGTGCCCGGCGTCGCGGGCAGCCAGCCACCGCTCCAGCGCCGCCTCCGGCAGCGGCCGGCTCAGGTGGTACCCCTGCGCCGTCGTGCAGCCCAGCGCGGCCAGCGCGGCCAGCGTCGCGGCGTCCTCGACGCCCTCGGCGACCGAGCGCAGGCCCAGGCGCGTGGCCAGCTCGACGCCCGTGCGCACGATCACCGCGTCCGCCGGCTCGGTGAGCATGCCCGTGACGAACGAGCGGTCGATCTTCAGCTCCTGCACGGGCAGCCGGCGCAGGTGCGCCAGCGAGGTGTAGCCGGTGCCGAAGTCGTCCACGGACAGGGCCACGCCCAGGCGCCGCAGCCGCTCCAGGACGTGCTGCGCGCGCACCGGGTCGGCGATCACCGCGCTCTCGGTGATCTCCAGCTTGAGCAGGTGGGGCGGCAGCCCGCTCCTGCCCAGGTGCTCGGCGACGGCCTCCGGCAGCGACAGGTCCGCCAGCGAGCGGGCCGAGACGTTGACGGCCACGACGAGCGGGCGCCCGGCGGCCAGCCACGCGCTCGCCCGGGCGCAGGCCGCAGCCAGCACGCTGCGCGTCAGCGCCTGCACCAGGCCGCTGCTCTCGGCCAGCGGCACGAACTCCGACGGCGGCAGCAGGCCCTCGACCGGGTGCTGCCAGCGCACCAGCGCCTCCACGCCCAGCACCCGCCGGGAGGGCAGGTCCAGCAGGGGCTGGTAGTGCAGGACGAGCTCGCTGCCGTCCACCGCGGTCCGCAGCTGCGACAGCAGGGTCAGCCGGCGCGGGTCGTGCCCGTCGAGGTCGGGGGAGTAGGCGACCACGCCCAGGTGCCGGCTCTTGGCCTGGTACATCGCCACGTCGGCGTGCTGCAGCAGCAGCGCGCCCGTGCTGCCGTGCTCGGGCGCCGCGGCGATCCCGGCGCTGGCCTCCACGAACAGCGTCAGGCCCGCCACGACGAACGGCTCGTGCAGGGCGGCCAGCACCCGCTCGGCGACGGCGCGGTGGTCGGCCAGCGCGGCCGCTCCCCGGCGCGGGGAGGCGACCAGCAGCGCGAACTCGTCGCCGCCCAGCCGCGCGACGGCCTCCCCGGCGCGCAGCACCGCCCCGATGCGCGGCCCGACCTGCCGCAGCAGCAGGTCCCCGCAGTCGTGCCCGAGGGTGTCGTTGACCTCCTTGAAGCGGTCCAGGTCCAGCAGCACCACCCCGACGCTGCCGCCGCGGGCGCGCGCGGACCGCAGCTCGCGCTCCAGGCGGTCGGTGAACGCGGCGCGGTTCGCCAGCCCCGTCAGGTCGTCGTGGCCCGCCCGGTGGGCGTGCGCGGCGGCGACCTCCTGCAGCTGGGCGGCCAGCAGCTGCGCGTCGGCCAGCGCGCCCGCCCGCGCGCCCAGCAGCAGCAGCAGGTCGGTGACCGGGTCGGCGGCGGAGAAGTCGTCCAGGCGCAGGCCGAGAGCGGCCAGGTCCTCCGTGCTCGTGACCCACGGGGTCCCCACGAACAGGGTGCCCGCGCCCGCGGGCAGCAGCTGACCGCGCAGGACGTGGCCGCGGTCGGTCTCCAGGACGACCAGGCCGCGCGGCGGCTCGCCGGCGCCCCGCCGCCACGAGGCCTCCCGCGGGGTGGTGAACCGCAGCAGCGGCGCCACGGGCTCGCCCGGGCGCAGCGCGGGGCAGACCTTGCGCAGCGAGGGACCCAGCCGCGTCGCGCGGCCCTCGGCGTCCAGGAGCAGGTGGAAGGGGCACAGCCGCTCCAGCAGCTCGTGCAGCAGGCCCTCGGGCAGCGCCGGTGCGCCCGCGGCCGCCGCGTCCCGCGCCGGCTCCCGCGGCGCGTCGCCGCTCACGCCGGGGCCGGGGAGTGTGTGACGGCGAAGGAGTCGTGGTCGTGCCGGTCGGCGGCCACCCGCACGTGCGTCGCGCTCGCGCTGCCGCCCAGCAGCTCGGCCAGGCCCTCCACGAGCCCGACGACCATCGGCGCCAGGCCCGGGCGCTCGGACCAGTAGTCCAGCCGCAGGGTGGTCGCGCTCAGCTCCACGCACCGGAAGGACGGCGGGCGCAGCTCGGGCATCATCAGCCGCACCCGCGCGTGCAGGGCGTCCAGCCCGGCCAGGACCTCCGGCAGCGACCCGCCGGCCGACTGCAGCAGCGGCCCCCACCCCCGCTGGGAGGTGTAGCGAACCCAGTGGCGGCCGAAGGCGGCCAGCACCTGCTCGGGGCTCATCCCGAGGACGGCGCTGGCGCCCTCGACGAGGCGGTACGTCACGTCGTCGGGGTAGGCGGCCGTGCCCACGAAGGCCACCGGCGGCACCTGCGCGTGCGCGCAGACCTCCTGCCAGGCCTCTTCGCCCCCCACGGCCCGCGCCAGGTCGGCGACCGCCGTGTTCACCAGTCCGTACACCCCTGCGAGCCCGCCCTCCGCCTGCCGATCGCCGTCCGCTCCGGCTGCATCGGCACGCGCCGGGGGGAACTGGAGGGCGGGCCCGCGGCCCGCACCCGACGGGGACCCCGGGGACCCGGGTCGGACCCGCTCGGGACGGGTCTCAGACCTGTTGCAGCAGGTACACCTCCAGGCGCACGACGCCGGCCTGCGGGGCGCCCTCGCCGACGGCGCGCCAGAAGTCGCGCTTGGCGGAGCCGGCGAAGACCTCCGGGGCGGCGGCGTCGAGCAGGCCGTTGGCCCGCCGCGCCAGCGCCGTGCCCGCACCGGGCTCGCGCGCCGTGCCGAACGTCAGGACGAACGCCGCCCGGCGTCCCTCGGCCACCAGCGGCGCCACGGCCTCGGCGACCCGCAGGCGCACGGCCTCGTCGTCCACGCCGGCCACGGCCACCTCCAGCACCACGGGGGCCTGCGCGACGCCGTCGGCCACGACGGGCGCCGGCGGCGGGGGAGCCGGCGGCGCGGGCGGCACCGGGCTGGGGGTGGCGGTCGGGGTCGGCTCGGCGGTGGGCTGCGCCACCGCTGCGGCCGCGGCCGCGGGCGGCGGGCCGGAGGCCAGGTCGACGACGGCGCCGGAGGCCAGCCCGATGAGGGTCAGCGCCAGCAGGCCGTCGGCGAAGACCCACCCGGCCAGCCCGGCCGAGGTGGACGAGCGGGCGGCCGCGCCCGTGCGGCGGTGGCGCCCGCTCACCGGGTCACCCCGGCGCGGCTGAAGCGCGCGACGGCGAAGGGCGCGTCGTCCTCGCCGCCGGCCCGCTCGTCGCGGGCCGCGGGCGCGGTGAGGACGGCGGTCTGCGGGGCGGGCGCCGCGCCGCGGGCGCGCAGGGCCGCGCGCAGCTCCTGCGCCAGGTCCCGGCGCGGCTCGCGCGCCGGCGCGGCGGCCGGGGCGGTGACCTGCGCGGGGGCGGTGACCGGGACGGGAGCGGCCGCGCGGGCCGGCGGCGCGTCCACCGGGCGGCGCGCCTCGCGCACGGCCTCGCGCACGGGCTCGCGCACGGGCTCGCGCACGGGCTCGCGCACGGCGCGCGCCGGGGCCCGGTGCTCCTCGCGGCGCGGCTCGGGACGCGGCTCGGGACGCGGCTCGGGACGGGGCGCGCTCGCCACACCGTCCAGCACCGCGCCGATGGCGTCGGTCAGGTCGTGCTGCAGCATCCGGCTGGAGTCGCGGTAGGCGCGGGTGACCGAGCGGACGTGGTCCTCCTGCGCGCGGGTCAGGGTGTCGGTGACCCCGCGGGTGACCTCCTGGCCCAGCGCTTCGCCCAGGCGGGTCAAAGCGCGGGTGCTCTCCTCGGCGTGGCGCTCGTGGACCTCGTCCAGCCAGCGCGGCACCGAGCGCAGGTCCGCCACGGCGTGCTCCAGGCCGTCCTCGACGGTGCGCCAGGTCTCCAGGGCGGCGGTCTGCGAGGCCAGCAGCGCCGTCATGTCGGCGGTGTGGCGGGTGCGGCGCTGGTGGTCCTCGGCGGCGTCGGACAGGGCGACGCCGGCGGAGGCCAGCGCCTCCTCGGCCGCGTCGGAGGAGCGCTTGACGTCCGCGCGCAGCCCCTCGATGGTCGCGGTGGCGCGCGCGGTGGCGGCCTCGACGTGCTCGGTGAAGGCGTCGCCGGTGACGGCGGTGACCTTCTCCACGCTGCGCAGCACGGTCTCGTGCAGCTGCTCGACGGCCTGCGAGGCGGCCTGCGTGAGCCCGGCGGTGACCTCCACGGAGGAGGCGGAGATCTTCTCCACCGACTCGCGGGCGGCGCTGCTGAGGGCGTCCAGCTGGGCGGTGACCTGGTCGCCGAAGTCGACGCTGTGCTTGCTCATGGTGCGTCCGGCCTCGGCCAGGTCGGCCATCGCGGCGCGGGTCTCGGTGGACAGCTGCGCCACCGAGCCGGTGACGGACTCCACGGCGGCGAGGACCCGGTCGCGGCCGGTCAGGCTCTCCAGCAGCGCCTTGCTGCAGCCCTCCTCCAGCTCGCCCAGGGCGCGCTGCAGGGTGTCGGTGGAGGTTTGAAGGGCGCGGGAGTGCTGCTCGCGGTCGCGCTCGATCATCTCCCCGTGCCGGGTGATGGCCACCGACACGTCGCGCTGCAGGGACACGGCGGCCTCGGCGACGCGGGCGCCGCTGTCCTCGGCGGCGCGCGCCGCCTCGACGATCAGGCCGCTGGAGCGCTGCACGTCGGCGACCAGCCCGGAGGTGTCCCCGTGCAGGCGGGTGGTCTCGGCGATGAGCCCGGCCAGGGCCTCCAGGCCGCGCTGGAAGTGCGCGCCCAGCTGCTCGGCGGCGTTGCTGCGGTGCGGGGCCAGCGCCAGGGTGGCGCGCGCGGCGACGGCCCGCAGGCGCTGGCGGTGGGCGCGCTCGGCCTCCTCGGCGCGGTCCTCGTCGGCGCGCTGGCGGCGCTCGGTGGCCACGCTGACGGCGATGGCGGCGGTGATGAGGACGACGGCGGCCTCGGCGACGTGGTCCAGGGAGAAGACGGTGCGCCCGCCGAACCCGTCCAGCCACAGCTGCAGGAACGACGAGCCGGCGCTCGCGTCCCCGGCGGCGACCATGTCGCCGTAGGCGCGGCCGGCGAACAGCAGGCCGACCCAGGTGACGAGGACGGGCGCGAACACCAGCGCGGTGCGCAGCGCGCCGGAGCGCACCAGGCTGCGCCGCGGCAGCGGCTGCGGGGTGGGCCCGTCGACGTCCAGGACGGCGAACAGGTCGCAGTCGGCCCAGCGGCCCAGCTCGGCCCCGCCGCGCAGGGCGCGCGCCAGGGAGGCCAGGGCGGCCGCCCGGTCGGTGCGCGTGTCGGCGCCGGCCAGCTCCTCCACCTCCGCGGCCAGCTCGTCGAGCTCGGCGCGGGGGGTGGGCTCGGCCGTCATCCGCGGCGCGGCCGCGTCCGGGGTCGCTGCTCGGTGCGCCGCGGGGTGCGCCGCGGGGTGAGCAGCCGAGTGCGGTGCGGGGTGCGGCGCGGGCGTCGCCGGGGGGACGTCGGCGGTCACGTCGTCCAGGTGGGTCACGGGAGTCTCCAGACTGTCGCTGGCCACTGGTTCGGCGCACCACCGGGCGCCCTTGAGCGCACAGCGCGTGAGGAGCGGCACCCGTCCCGGTGCCCCGCGCGTCACCCGGACGCAGCAGCGGCGGCCCGCCGCGTGACGGGCAGCGCCGGGGACGGGGTCCGGGGCGCTCCGGGGACGGGTGGCGCGCCGGTGCGCGGGCCCGGCGGGCGGGCGGGGGAGCCGCGCTCAACGACCCGGGTGCGTCCGCGCGGGGGAGGCCGGCGCCCCGGCGGCGGCGGTGCGTGAGCGGCGCTGGGCCGATCGGGTGGTTCTACCAGCCCCCGGCAGGTCGAAGGGCCCCGCACGGGCGGTGCGGCTCAAGCGCCCGCCGCGCTGCGCCGAATGGTCACAAGACGCGGGACGTGCCGGCCGAGCGCCGGCCCGGACCGCGGCGGCAGGAGCAGGACAGTCGAAACCCTCACCGGGCCCCGCGCCGGTGAGCCGTCGGAGGGTGGCCGCAGTGCCCGACATCACCAGCATCGCGCTGCACACAGCGCTGGACGGTCTGCAGGCGCGCCAGCGAGCCATCGCCGACAACATCTCCAACATCAACACCCCGGGCTACCTGGCCAACAAGGTGGCGTTCGAGTCGTCGCTGGCCGACGCGGTCCGCTCCGGCGACCCGGCCGCGGCCGCGACGTCGCCGGTGTCCACGCGCAAGTCGCTGGAGCCCACCCGCGAGGACGGCAACAACGTCAACCTCGACCAGGAGACCATCTCCAACGTCGCGACGAACCTCAGCTACCAGACGGTCCTGGCCGCGCTGAACAGCAAGTACTCGCTGCTGCGCACCGCGATGTCCTCGCAGTGACCCTCCCCGCGACGACCGTCCCCGCGGTCCACGCCCCCCGCCCCCCGCAGACGTCCCCCCGGACGCGACGAGCCCGGAGCAACGCATGAGCATCTTCGACGCCATCGGCATCGCCGGCACCGGTGTCACGGTGAACCGCAAGTGGATGGACGCGGTCAGCGACAACCTCGCGAACATCAACACGGTGCGGCGCACCGACGAGGACGCCTTCGCGGCGCGCTACGTCGTGGCCACCGAGGCCGGCGACGGCCGCGGCACCCAGGTCGCCGGGATCGTCACCGGCAGCACCGAGGGCCGGATGGTCTACGAGCCCGACCACCCGCTCGCCGACGCCGAGGGGTACGTGAAGTACCCCGAGATCGACATGAGCACCCAGATGACCAGCCTGATCATGGCCCAGCGCGCCTACCAGGCGAACCTGACCGTGGTCGACCGCGCCAAGGACGCCTACCAGGCGGCCCTGCAGCTCGGGAAGGGCTGATCCGGGTGAGCGTCGAGACGATCGGCGCCGTCGGCGGGATCGGCGGTGCGAGCGGCGTGGGCGGTGCGCTGGGGACCCTGGCCACCGGGTTCGGGCAGGGCATCGCCGACACCGACAACGCCCAGATGACCCGCGCGGTCGCCACGGGCGCGGCCACCACCGTCGCGCCGGCCGGGGCGGCGGGGGCGGCGGCGCTGCAGGCGGCCCAGGGCGCCGGCGGCGCGCAGGCGGCCGCCGGCACCGGCGGCGACTTCGCCGCGCTGCTGGCCGGCGGCCTGGAACGCCTGCAGGGCCTGCAGTCCAGCGCCGACCAGCTGGCCGTGAAGGCCGCCACCGGTGACCTGACCGACGTCCACGACTACATGATCGCGAGCAACGAGGCGCAGCTAGCCACGCAGCTGACCACGGCGATCCGCAACAAGGCCGTCGAGGCGTTCAACGAGATCATGAGGATGCAGATCTGATGGCCAAGGCCAGCAAGGGACCCGCCGCGATCGTCGAGGGCGCCCGTCGCTACGCGGGCGTGTTCGGCGGTTTCTCCGCCGGTCAGAAGGCCGTCGTGGTCGCCGTCCTCGTCGCGCTGCTCGCCGGCGGCGCCCTGTTCGCGCGGTGGGCGACCACCCCGACGTACGCGCCGGTGTTCACGAACCTGTCCGCCGCCGACGCCTCGGCCGTGGTGGAGAAGCTGACCGCCGACGGCACCCCGTACCAGCTCGCCGACGGCGGCCGGTCGGTCATGGTGCCCTCCGAGCGCGTCTACGACGCCCGCCTGGCCCTGTCGGGCGAGGGCCTGCCCTCGGACTCGGAGTCCGGGTACGCGCTGCTGGACAAGTCCGGGGTGACCACCTCGGAGTTCGTGCAGCAGAAGACGTACCAGCGCGCCCTGTCCGGTGAGCTGGCCAAGACCATCACCTCGATCAACGGGGTGGAGACCGCGGTCGTCAACCTCGCCATCCCGCAGAAGGACGTGTTCCTGGACACCCGGGACCCCGTCACCGCCTCGGTGCTGGTGAGCCTGGAGCCGGGCGCGGAGCTGACCACCGACCAGGTCACCTCGATCGTGAACCTGGTGGCCGGCGGCGTGGAGGGCATGGACCCCAAGAACGTCTCCGTCGTCGACGGCGAGGGCAACACCCTCTCCAGCGACGGCTCGGGCAGTTCCGCGCAGCAGCAGCGCACCAGCGACTACAACACCGTCGCCGGGCAGAACCTGCAGGCGATGCTGGAGGGCGTGCTCGGCAAGGGCAACGTCAAGGCCACCGTCAACGCGACCCTGAACTTCGACGACACCACCACCACGTCGACCCGGTACTCCTACCCGCAGCAGATCCCGCCGCTGGCCAGCGCCACGACCGAGGAGACGTACACGGGGGCGGCCGGGAACGCCGCGACCGGTGTCCTGGGCCCGGACAACATCCAGGTCCCGGCCGACGGCGCGGGCACCGGCGGCGACTACTCCAAGAAGTCCGCCACCGACAACAACCCGATCGACCGCACCGACACGACCACGACGCAGGCGCCGGGCAAGGTGCAGCGCCAGTCGGTGGCCGTCGTCATCGACGCCGGCAAGGCCGGTGCGGCCGACGTCAACCAGATCACCCAGATCGTCAGCCAGGCCGCCGGCATCGACGCCACCCGCGGGGACACCGTCTCGGTCGTCAAGACCGCGTTCGACACCTCCGCCGCCACCCAGGCGCAGGAGGCGCTGGACGCCGCCGCCGAGCAGGAGCGCCAGGACCAGCTGGTCGGCTACGCCAAGACCGCCGCCCTGGGGCTGCTCGTCCTGGTCCTGCTGGTGATCGTCCTGCTGGCCTTCCGCCGGCGCAAGGTGGAGACCGTCGACGTGCTCGACGTCCCGCTCGCGCCGATCCCGGTGGGCGACGTCACGGGCGAGGAGGACGCGCTCAAGGAGCTGGCCTCCGGCGCCGATCGTCCGGTGGCGCTCGAGGCCGCGCCGGTCGACCCCGCCCTGGAGGCGGCGGCCGCCCGCCGCACCGAGGTCGTCGAACTCGTCTCCCGCCAGCCCGAGGAGGTCGCGGAACTGCTCCGCGGCTGGCTCGCCGATCGGAGGTCCTGAGCCGTGCCGTCCACCGAGCTCGAGGTCGCGCCCCTGTCCGGGGCGCAGAAGGCCGCCGTCCTGCTGGTGCAGGTCGGGCAGGAGAACGCCGCGAAGGTCCTGGCCCACATGCGGCCGGCGGAGATCGAGGAGCTGACCGCGGAGATCCTGCGGCTGCGCTCGGTCTCGGCCGAGACCGCCGGCGTGGTGCTGCAGGAGTTCCACGACATGATCGTCGCGCCGCTGCGCGGCGGCGCCGGCGGCATGGACTTCGCCCAGGCGCTGCTGGAGGGCGCCCTGGGCACCGACGGGGCCGCGGAGGTCCTGGGCCGCGTGGCCGAGGCCGCCGTGGTGCAGCCGTTCCAGTTCCTGCACCAGGCCGACCCGCAGCAGATCCTCACCTTCCTCACCGGTGAGCACCCGCAGACCATCGCCCTGGTCGTGGCGCACCTGCGCCCGGACCAGTCCTCGATGATCCTGGGCGGGCTGGCCCCGGAGATGCAGGCCGACATCGCCTACCGCATCGCCACGATGGAGTCCACCAGCAGCGAGTACGTGCGGATGATCGAGGACGTCGTGCAGCGGCGCACCTCCACGGTGCTGCAGGCCAAGAGCAACACCGCCGTCGGCGGCGTGCAGCCCCTGGTCGACATCATCAACCGCGCCGACCGCGGCACCGAGCGCAGCATCCTCGAGGGCCTGGCGAAGGTGGACGCGCCGCTGGCGGAGGAGATCCGCGGGCTCATGTTCGTCTTCGAGGACATCACCACCCTCGACGACCGCTCCATCCAGCTCGTCCTGCGCGGGGTGGAGACGGCCGACCTGGCCACGGCCCTCAAGGGCGTCAAGGAGGTCGTGCGCGACAAGATCCTGCGCAACGTCTCCGAGCGCGCCCGCGAGAACCTGCTGGACGAGATCGACATGCTCGGTCCCGTGCGCACCTCGGCGGTCGAGGAGGCCCAGACGAAGATCGTCCAGGTCATCCGCCAGCTCGAGGAGTCCGGCCAGATCGTGCTGACGCGCGGCGGGGACGATGACTTCGTCGCCTGACCCCCGCGCGGCCCGGCGGTTCGCCGCCGGGCCGGCGGCCGCCGCGACGGGAGCCGTCCGCTCGCGCGCGTTCGTGCCGGCCGACACCGCCCCCGCGCGCGCCCCGCGCACGTTCGTCGCCGCGCCGGCTTCCCCGGGAGCCGGTGTGCCGCAACGGTTCACGGGGTTCCAGGTGCCGCGCGGTCCCGGTGACGAGGAGGCCGCGCGCGCCCAGCGCGAGGCCGCCCGCGCCGCCGGGTACGCCGAGGGCTGGGCCGAGGGCATGCGCCAGGCCTCCGAGCGGGCCGCCGCCGAGCGCCTGGCCGAGCGCCAGGCCTCCCGGGCCTCGGCCGCCGCCCACGAGGCGCACCGCGCGCAGGTCCTGGCCCGTGCCGAGGGCGCCCTGCTGGACGCGGCCGACGCCGTGCGCGCCGAGCGCGAGCCCACCGTCGGCGCCCTGGCCGACACCGTCCTGGAGCTGGCCCTGGACCTGGCCGGCGCCGTCCTGGACCGCGAGGTCTCCCTGGCGTCCTCGCCGGTCCTGGAGGCCGTGCAGCGGGCCCTGCGCCCCCTGGACGCCACCCGCCCGGTCACCGTGCGCCTGCACCCGCAGGACCTGGACGCGCTCACCGGACCCGAGGGGCCCGGCGCGCACCACCCGTCCGGCGCAGCGCTCAAGGGCCCGGACGGCGGCGCCGATGCACAGCTCGTGACGTACCTGCCCGATCCCACGCTGCAGCCGGGTGACGCGCTCGCCCGGCAGGGCGACACCGAGGTCGACGCCGGCCTGCGCGCCAGCGTCGCCCGCGCCCTGGAGGCGCTGGTGTCGCCGGAGGCGGCAGCGCGCAGCGAGGTGCCCGGGCGGGCGCGGTGAGCGCCGCGACCGCCGGGACCCCCGTGACCTCCGGGCGGCTCGTGGGCCCGGCGCTGGCCCGGCAGGTGCGCGAGGTGCTGCGCCCGCAGCTGGAGCGCGCCACCACCGCCGCCCGCCCGCTCGTGCGCGGGCGGGTCAGCGGCGTCGTGGGCCTGTCGGTGGACGTGGCCGGCCTGGAGGCCGCCGTCGGCGAGACCGTCCTGCTGGGCGACCCGGCCACGGGTCCCGTCACGCCCGCCGAGGTCGTGGCCGTGGACGCCGGTCCCGGCGGCGCGCCGCGGCTGCGCTGCCTGCCGCTGGGCCACGCCGCGGGCCTGGCCGCCGGCCTGCCGGCCACCGCCACCCGCCGCGCCCCCACCGTCCCCGTGGGCACCGCCCTGCTGGGGCGGGTCGTCGACGCCCTGGGCAACCCCCTGGACGGCGGCGAGCCCCTGCACGCCGCGCCCCGCGCGCCCCTGCACAGCGCCCCGCCGCCGGCGATGGCCCGCGCCCGCGTCGACGCCCCCCTCGGGCTGGGCGTGCGGGCGCTGGACACCCTCGTGCCGGCCGGGCGCGGTCAGCGCTTCGGCATCTTCGCCGGCTCCGGCGTCGGCAAGTCCTCCCTGCTGTCGATGATCGCCCGCGGCACCGCGGCCGACGTGTCCGTCCTCGCCCTCGTCGGCGAGCGCGGCCGCGAGGTCCGCGAGTTCCTCGAGGACGACCTGGGCCCGGAGGGCCTGGCCCGCTCCGTCGTCGTCGTCGCCACCAGCGACGAGGCGCCCGCGCTGCGCCTGCGCGCGGCCGTCACCGCCACCGCGGTGGCCGAGTCCTTCCGCGACCTGGGCGCCGACTGCGTGCTGATGATGGACTCCCTCACGCGCGTGGCGATGGCCCAGCGCGAGGTCGGCCTGTCCGTCGGCGAGCCGCCCGCCACCCGCGGCTACCCGCCCAGCGTCTTCGCGCTGCTGCCGCGGCTGCTGGAGCGCGCCGGCCCGGGCGTCACCGGCTCCATCACCGGGATCTACACCGTCCTGGTCGACGGCGACGACCACAACGAGCCGATCGCCGACGCCGCCCGCTCCATCCTCGACGGCCACGTCGTCCTGGACCGGCGCCTGGCCACCGCCGGGCACTTCCCGACGATCGACGTGCTGGAGTCCGTCTCCCGCGTCGCCGGGCGGGTGACCACCCGCGAGCAGCGCGCGCTGGCCACCACCCTGCGCCGCGTCCTGGCCGCCCACCGCGACGCCAAGGAGCTCATCGACGTCGGCGCGTACGCCCCCGGCGCCAACCCCGACGTCGACGCCGCCGTGGTCGCCATGCCCGCCATCAACGCCTTCCTGCGCCAGGACCTGGACGAGACCACCCCCGCCGAGCGGGCGTGGGACGACCTGGCGCAGCTGGCCGCCCAGCTGACCCGATCCGGAGGTGGACGGTGATCGCCCGCGGCATCCTCGGCCTGCTCAAGCTGCGCCGCGCCCAGCAGGAGCAGGCCAAGGCCGACGTCTCCCACGCCAACGCCCAGCTGCGCCGCGAGGCCCAGCGCGCCGCCCGCGTGCAGCGCGACCTCGGCGAGGCCCACCTGAGCGACGAGACGATGACCGCCTGGACCGTCTCCGTGGCCCGGCGCGCCGCCCTGGTCGCCGACCTGGACTCCGCCCGCGCCCTCGTGGCCCGCGCCGAGCAGGAGGTCGGCGACAAGCAGGCCGCCTGGGCGCGCGCCCGCCGCGCCGAGCGCTCCCTCGAGCGGGTCGTCGAGCGCCAGGAGCTCGCGCAGGAGCGCGCCGCGCTGGCCGCCGACCAGAAGGCCCTGGACGACCTGACCGTGGCCGCCTTCGCCGCCCGCGCCCGCCGGCGCGCCGGCCTCGCCGGGCCCGCGGACGGGCCGGGGGAGGACGACGCGTGAGCGGCATCGCCGAGGTCCAGTCCCGCATCGCCGACATCGAGTCCCGCATCGCCGGGCTCGGCGCGGCCGCCGGCCAGCAGCGGCTGCTCGCCGCCCAGGCCGCGGTGCGCGCCGCTAGCTCCGCCACCGCGGGCGACGGGGGTTTCGCCTCGGCGCTCGGCGGTGCCACGGGTGCCGTCGCCCGCGGCACCCGTGCCGTCAGCGCCGCCTTCGGCGGCCGCGTCGTCGCCGACCCGGCCACCGACCCGGCCACCGCCGCCGGCGGCGACACGGGGGAGCGGCTGCTGGCCGCCGCCCGCCCCTACCTGGGCGTGCCCTACGTGTGGGGCGGCACCACCCCGGCCGGTTTCGACTGCTCCGGGTTGATCCAGTACGCGGCGAAGCAGGTCGGCGTCAGCCTGCCGCGCACCGCCGCCCAGCAGGCGAAGGTCGGCACCGAGGTCGCGAGCCTCGCCGACGCCCGCCCCGGCGACCTCGTCGTCCTGTCCGGCGGCCACCACATCGGGATCTACGTCGGGGACGGGAAGATGCTGCACGCGCCCAAGGCCGGTGACGTCGTCAAGATCGCCAAGGTCTGGGAGACGCCCATGACCATCCGGCGCCTGGGCACCACCGCCGCCACCACCGCGGCCGCCGGCCTGGCCGCCGCCGCGGTCTTCACCGGCGTCGGCGGCGCCCCGGCCACCACCGGCGCCGGCTACGTGCGCCCGCCCGCCCTCACCGGCGCCGGCGCCGCCTCCGCCCCCTACGACGCCGCCTTCCGCGCCGCCGAGCAGCGCTACTCCCTGCCCGCCGGGCTGCTCTCGGCCGTCGCCAAGGCCGAGTCCGGCTACGACCCGAACGCCCGCAGCCGCGCCGGCGCCCTCGGGCTCATGCAGTTCATGCCCGCCACCGCCCGCGAGATGGGCGTCGACCCCCTCGACCCCGCCTCCGCCATCGACGGCGCCGGGCGCCTGCTGCGCAAGCACCTGGACGCCTTCGGGTCCGTCCCGCTCGCGCTCGCCGCCTACAACGCCGGACCGGGCAACGTCCGCAAGCACGGCGGTGTCCCGCCGTTCGCGGAGACCCAGAAGTACGTCCAGAAGATCACCGCCACCCTGAACGCCTGGAGCGCCGCGTGAGCACCCCCACCATCAGCACGCTGCCCGTCGCCGCGCCCGCCCCCTCGTCCGGGAGCCGGGACAGCGCCGCCTCCGGCGGCGGCGCCGGGTTCGCCGAGAGCTTCGGGCGCGCCGTCGCCTCCCTGCGCGAGGGCGGCGACGGCACCGGCGGCACCGGCGGTTCCGGCGCCTCCGCGGGCGGGTCCGGCGGCGGGTCCGGGCAGCCGGTCACCGGCGAGACCACGACCGGCGAGGCCACGACCGGCGAGGCCGCGACCGCCGCGCCCGCCCCCGTCGACCCCGCGCTGCTCGGCCTGCCGCTGGCGCTGCTCGCACCGCACGTCCTGACCACCGCGACCGCCACGTCCGCCGGGGCCGTCGCGGACGGCCAGCCGGCCGGCCAGCCCGCGGCTGCTGCCGGGACCGCCACCGCGCTCGGCGCGACCGTGCCGGGTCAGCCCGCCGCCGCGGTGCCCGGCCAGGTCGCCGCTGCGGCGGACGCCACCGGCGCGGTGCCCGCCGCGCCGGTCGCCGGTGCGCCCGCCGCCGTTCCCGCTGCGGCGCAGCAGACCTCGGTCGCCCCGTCCGCGTCCCCGCTCGCCGCCCCGGCCACCACCGCACCTCCCGCCACCGCGACGCCCGCCGCCGTGGACGCCGCCCCGGCCGCTCCGGCGACCGGTGCCGCCGTCGCCGGTACCGGCGTCCCGGTGCCGGGCGCCCCCGGTGCCGCGCCGGCCGCGGACGCCGCCACCGCGGTCGCCGCGAGCACCCCCGGCGCGCCCGCCGCCGACCCGACCGGCGGCGCCTCCGCCGACGTGGCCGGCGCCCTCGCCGTGCGCGCCGCCGTCCAGGCCGCCCAGCGCGGCGCCGCCGTGCCCACCGCGGAGACCGCCGACCAGGCCGCCGCACCCGCGACCACCACCGCGACGACCGCCGCGACCGCTGCCGTCGCCCAGGCCGTCCCGGTGGGTCCCGCGGCGACCGGCGCCCCGGCCACCGCCGCCACCGCCGCCCCCGCCGACGCCGCGGGCACCGCCACGGCCGCCGCGGGCGTCCCGTCCGCCACGACCGGCGACGCGGGCACCGGCGGGGGAGCGCAGGACCAGCCCGGCGGGCAGCGGCCCGCCGCACCTCCCGCCCCCGCCGCGGCGGGCACCGCCGGCCGGACGGAGGACGCGCAGCCCACCGTCCTGGCCGCCAGCCCCGTCGTCCCGCAGCCGGCCACCGCCACCGCCGCGTCCGCCGCCGGGGCGCTCGCGGACACCGGGCCCGCCACCCGCGCCGCCGCCTCGTCCTCGGCGCCGGTGACCGGTGCCGGCGTCCCGGCTCCGGCCGCCCCGCTGGCCGGTGCGGTGACCGCCCCGGCCGTCGCGGCGACCTCCACGCCGCCCGCGCCGCTGCCGCTGACCAACCCGGCCGCGTTCGCGCACGGCCTGAGCGCGCAGCTGTCGCGCCTGCCGCACGACGTGGACGGCGCGCACCGGCTCACCGTCGAGGTGAACCCGCTCGGCCTCGGGCCGGTGCAGGTCAGCGCCGAGGTGTCCGGCGGTGCGCTGCACGTGCAGCTCTCGGGCAGCTCCGAGGCCGCCCGGCACGCCCTGCGCCAGGCCCTCGGGGACCTGCAGCGGGAGCTGTCGGGCACCTCGTTCACCTCCACGAGCGTCGACGTCAGCGCCGACACCCCCGGCCAGCAGCAGTCCCGCGCCGCCGCCGGTGACACCGGGTCCGGGCAGCCGGGCCAGCCGGGGCAGCGCGGTGACGAGCGCGGCGACGGCGGTACCGGCCGCCGCGGCGGCTGGGCGTCCGCCGGCTTCGGCGCCGACGGCGACCTCGCCGCCCGGCGCGCGGCCGCGGCCTCGGCAGCCGGGCGCCTCGACCTGCGCGTCTGAGCGCTCCTGTCAGCCTCCCGGGCGCACGAGAACGCCTGTCCGGCCTACAGATCGTCACCCGGACGACCGAAGGAGAACCCATGACCATCGACGCGGCCAGCGGTGCGAACCCGTACGCCTCGCTCATCGCCAACTCCGACGCGGCCACGTCCGCGGCGGCGGCGAAGCGGGCGGCTGACCCCAGCGCCAGCACGAAGGCGTCCGGGAACACGAAGGACAACAAGGACACCTTCATGAAGCTGCTGGTGGCGCAGCTGCGCTACCAGGACCCGTCCAAGCCCGTCGACTCCACGGCCTTCATCGCGCAGACCGCGCAGTTCTCCAGCCTGGAGACGATGGAGGCGATGAACAAGAACAACGTCGAGATGCTCGGCGCGCAGCTGAAGCTGCAGGCCAGCACCCTCGTCGGCCAGACCGTCACCTACACCGGGGCGGACGGCAACCCCGTGACGGGCGTCGTCACCTCGGCGTCCTTCAGCGCCTCCTCCGTCGGCGGCACCGGCGGCGAGCCGGTCCTGAAGGTCGACGGCCAGGAGGTCGTGCTGTCCAAGGTGGGCAGCGTCGACGTGCCGAAGGCCGCCGCGGCGGTCCCGCCGGCCGGCACCACCACCGGCTGACCCGCACCACCCCCCACCCCGACCCCGCCCGTCCCCAGGAAGGCAACGCCCATGCTCCGTTCCATGTTCTCCGGTGTCAGCGGCCTGCGCTCGCACCAGACGATGATGGACGTCGTCGGCAACAACATCTCCAACGTCAACACCACCGGCTACAAGAGCTCCAGCGTGGTCTTCTCCGACACGCTGTCGCAGCTGACCAAGGCCGCGGGTGCGCCGACCGACGTCAACGGCGGCACCAACCCCTCCCAGGTCGGTCTGGGTGTGCGCGTGGACGCCATCACCATGAACATGACGCAGGGCTCGGCGCAGTCCACCGGCAAGTCCACCGACATCATGCTGCAGGGCGACGGCATGTTCGCCGTCCAGCAGGGCGACGGGACGTTCTACACCCGCAACGGCTCGTTCACGCTGGACGCCAACGGCTCCGTCGTCACGAACAACGGCGGTTACGTCATGGGTTGGCGTCCCGCCACGCCCAACGGGCCGATCAACACCAACGGCCAGGTCGAGAAGCTCGTCATCCCCTCCGACTCGGTGATGCCCGCGAAGGTGACCGCGGAGGCCACCATCAGCGGCAACCTGGACAACACGCTGGCCGCCGACGGCACCGCGCAGAAGGTGACGACGAGCTTCAAGGCGTTCGACGAGCAGGGCAACCTGACGACCGTCTACGTGCGCTTCAGCAACGACGCGCCCGGTACGCCGCCGGTGAAGACCAACACCTGGAACGTCGCCTGGGACACCGACCCCGCCGGCACCTTCGCGAACACCCTCGGGCCGATCTCCTTCAACGGCACGGGCACCGTGGCCGACGGTGCCGCCGCCACCCCGAGCACCCTGAGCATCGGTGCGGGCACCAGCCCGACGGGGGCCGCGATCGCCGTCGACCTGACCAAGCTCACGGGCTACGTCGGCACGACCGGCAAGAGCAACATCCAGGGCGCCGGCAACGGCTTCCCGATCGGTACCCTGACCAGCTACTCCTTCGGCACCGACGGCGTCATCACCGGCTCGTACTCCAACGGCTACAAGCAGACCCTGGGCCAGGTCGCCATCGCGACCTTCAACAACTACGCCGGCCTGCGCAAGGAGGGCAACTCCCTCTACAGCGTGTCGACGAACTCGGGCAACCCGGTCTTCGGCATCGCCGGCGAGGCGGGCCGCGGCGGCCTGCTGGCCGGCTCCCTGGAGATGTCCAACGTCGACCTGTCGGCGGAGTTCACCAACCTGATCCTCGCCCAGCGCGGCTTCCAGGCGAACTCGCGCATCATCAGCGCCTCCGACGAGATCCTGCAGGACCTGGTCAACCTCAAGCGCTGACGCCCCCGACGGGACCAGCTCGACGCCCTCCCGGGCCGCGTGGTGCGCGGCCCGGGAGGGCGTCCGCGCGTCCGGGCCCGCTCGCGCGCCCCTCCTGGCGCCACCCCCGCGGGCCGCCGGCCGGGGGAGCGGTGCTCGCGCAGGGTGACCCGTTAGCACGAACGGGTGGGGTCGATCAACCTCTCTCAGGTCCACCCCGGACACGCCGATGGAACTGCTGACACGGCCCACGGAAGGGCCCTCGATCCCAGCCCAAGGACGGATCCCCGTGATTCTCGTGACTCGCCTCAACGGGTCGGTGTTCGCCGTGAACCCCGACCTGGTCCAGCGCGTCGACGCGACCCCGGACACGGTCATCACCCTCGTGGACGGGGCCAAGTTCGTCGTGACCGAGACGCTGGACGACGTCGTGGAGCGCGTGCTCGCGTTCCGCGCCCGCGTCGTCGCCACCGCGCACGCGCTGGAGGAGACGGGGACCGCCGACGTCCTCGAGCTGCCGGCGCACCCGACGAGCGACAGCTCGCACACCCGCAGCAGCACCCCCACCACCAGCGACACCGACGGCGACCTGCCCGCGCCGACCCCGCTGCACCGCAGGAGGCCGTGACATGGACATCGCAGCGATCGCAGGGCTCGTCATCGCCACGGCCTCCGTGCTGTGGATGCAGAACCACGAGGGCGGCGCCCTCGGCGACATCCTCCTGCCCGGCCCGCTGGTGCTCGTGTTCATCGGCACCCTCGGTGTCGGCCTCATGGGCGGCACGCTCAAGGACGGCCTGGCCTCGGTCGGGCAGCTGAAGAAGGCGTTCCTGTCCAAGCCGAAGAACTCCGCCGACACCGTCGGCGTCCTGGTCAAGATGGCCGAGCGCGCCCGCCGCGAGGGCCTGCTGGCCCTGGAGGACGCCATCAAGGAGGTCGACGACCCCTTCCTGCGCGACGGCCTGCAGACCGCCATCGACGGCACCGACCCCGACGAGCTGTACGAGATCCTCACCGCGCAGATCCAGGCGAAGAAGGCCGCCGACAAGCAGAACGCCAAGATCTTCGGCGACATGGGCGGCTACGCGCCCACCGTCGGCATCTGCGGCACCGTCGTCAGCCTCACCGTCGTCCTGCAGAACCTCTCCGACGCCGCCGCGCTCGGCCCGATGATCGGTGCCGCGTTCGTGGCGACCCTGTGGGGCGTGGCCAGCGCGAACTTCTTCTTCCTGCCCGTGCAGAGCCGCCTCATGCGCCTGTCCGGCCTGGAGGTCGCGCAGATGGAGCTGGTCGTCGAGGGCATCCTCGCCATCCAGGCCGGCTCCAACCCGCGCTCGGTCGCCCGCAAGCTCGAGAGCCTCCTGCCGCCGGGGACGGCCGTCGCCGACGCGAAGAAGGCCGCCTGATGTCCGCCGCGGGCCACAAGCGCCGGCACAAGCACGAGGAGCACGACGAGCACGTCAACCACGAGCGCTGGCTGGTCTCCTACGCGGACATGCTGACGGTGCTCATGGCCCTGTTCATCGTCCTGTTCGCGCTCAGCCAGGTCGACGTCGTCAAGTTCGCCCAGTTCAAGGCGGGCATGAACGACGGGGAGTCCGCCTCCAACCTCGTCCTGCCCGGCAACGACGGCATCAACCAGGTCGACAACGGCGAGGACCCCGTCGACCTCGCGCCCTTCGCCGGTGGTGACCCCATGCAGTCCCTGACCATCGCCCAGGCGGTGCAGCAGGCGCAGGACGCCGCCGACACGCAGCAGTCCGTCTCGGACCTGCAGAAGGCGATCGCCGAGGTCGCCGGGTACCGGGAGCTGGAGGCGCGCATCGACCAGGCCCTGGCGGCCGGCGGCGACCAGGACCAGGTCACCTACCGGATCACCTCCGACGGCCTGGTCATCGGGCTGGTCGCCGACAACGTCTTCTTCGAGAACGCCAGCGCCGACGTCATGCCCACCGGCCTGGACGTCCTCGACGTCGTCGGGCCCGTCCTGGCGCCGCTGCCCAACGAGATCGCCGTGCAGGGGCACACCAACTCCCTGCCGCTGCGCGGCAACGCCCGCTACCGCGACAACTGGGACCTGTCCTCGGCCCGCGCCAACTCGGTCCTGACGCACTTCACCAGTCGCGCCGGGATCAGCGACCAGCGCCTGTCCTCCACCGGGTACGGGTCGGCGCGCCCGCTGTACCCGGACGCCGACCCGCGGGCCCTGGCCGGCAACCGGCGCGTCGACCTGGTCGTCGCCTCGCCGTCCTCGGAGTCCGTCAAGGCGCTGCTGCCGCAGGTGGCGCAGAGCACGCCCACCGACGGCCCCGCCGAGCTGGACGTCCCCAGCACCACCGGCAGCACCACCGGCACGACCACCGGGGCCGCCGCGGCGGTCCCCGCCAGCACCACCACCAGCACCACCACGGGCACCACCACCGAGACCCACGCCGACAGCCACAGCGAGACCACGACGGGAGGCCACTGACATGGCCGGCAAGAAGAACGACGCCGAGGGCGCCGAGACCAAGGGCGGCAAGCTCGGCGGCAAGAAGCTCGTCGTCGTGGCGGCTCTCGGCGCGCTGCTGCTGGCCGGCGGCACGGGCGGGGGTGTCTTCCTGCTCACCAAGGGCGACTCGGCCTCCGCGGCCGCCGTCGAGGAGGAGGAGCACCTGGTCCCCGGGGACGTCACCGCCCTGGACCCGATCACCCTGAACCTGGCCGACGGGCGCTACCTGAAGCTGGGCATCGCCCTGCAGGGCGTGCACACCGAGGGCGGCGGGCACGGGGGCTCCAGCGGCCCCGACGGCAGCAAGGCCCTCGACCTGGCGATCTCCACCTTCAGCGGCGCGAAGATGGCCGACCTGAGCAGCCCCGAGCAGCGCCAGGCGTTCAAGGACGACCTGCAGGCCAAGATCGTCGAGGCGTACACCGAGGAGGCGGAGAAGGAGGGCGAGAAGCCGCACAAGACGGTCATGGGCATCTACTTCACCCAGTTCGTCATGCAGTGACCTCCGCCTGACCCGCCCCACCCCTCCCACCCGCCGTGATCATGGATGGCTGAACGCTCACCCGTCCATGATCACGGCGGGTGTTCGCGTCGAGGGGTCGTCCGGCGCGCGGGGGTGCGCGACGGCCGCCGTCACCCGCGCGGGCTAGCGCTAAAGGGTGACGGCCGTCCGTGCCGATAGGTACGGCGTGGCACCCGAGACCTCCACCAGCGCAGAGCGGACCGGCGGCCGTCGCTCGCGACGGCGCGGCGTCCCCGTCCCGTACGACTTCCGGCGCCCGACGAAGCTCTCGCGCCAGCACGCGCGCGTCCTCGAGATCACCTACGAGGCGTTCTGCCGCCAGTGGGCCACCCTGCTGTCCTCCACCCTGCGCACCACCGTGCAGGTCGAGCTGGACGGCATCCAGCAGTACAGCTACGACGAGTACGCCGCCGAGCTGCCCATGCCGACCGTCATGGCCGTCGTGGACCCCGAGCCGCTCGTGGGCGCCGGCGTCCTGCACGTGGACACCCCGCTGCTGCTCAGCTGCGTGGAGCGCATGCTCGGCGGCGCCGGCAAGCCCGGCCAGCCGCAGCGCGTCCTCACCGACATCGAGGCCGTCCTGGCCAAGGGGCTGCTCGAGCGGACCCTGGTGGAGCTGGCCGCGAGCCTGACCAGCGTCGTCGACCTCAAGCCGCGCCTGACGAGCCTGGAGCAGAACCCGCAGTTCGCCCAGGCCGCCGCCGCCACCGACGTGATGATCGTCGCCGCGTTCCACCTGCAGGTGGAGCAGGCCAGCGGGACCGCCACCCTGGCCATGCCCCTGGACCCGCTGTCCGCGGCGCTGTCGGCCGCCGAGCTGCGCGTGGCCAGCCCCGAGGAGCTGCGGGTGCGCCGCCTCATGCGCGACCGCCTCGACGACCACCTCGAGCACATCCCCGTCGACGTCTCCGTGCGCTTCACCGCCGCCCAGATGCGCCCCGACGAGATCCTCGCCCTCGTGCCCGGCGACGTGATCCGCCTGCCGCACACCGCCGACACCCCCCTCGAGGTCGTCGCCTCCGACGTCCACGTCGCCTCCGCCGTCGCCGGCAGCCGCGGCCAGCGGCTCGCCTGCCTGATCGTCCCCACCCCCGAGGAGAGCTCCCGATGAGCACCGCCACCCACGCCGACGTCCACGCCTTCGTCACCCAGGCCGCCGAGGCGGCGCTGGCGGTGCTGCCCCTGGCCTCGCCCGGGACCCTGACCGGTGTCGTCCCCGTGGCCTCCGCCCCCGACCTGGGCGACGAGGGCACCGCGGTTTCGGCGAACTTCGCCGGCGCGGCCACCGGCCGCGTCACCGTCGTGGTCGGCGAGGCCACCCTGGAGACGCTGCTGACCAGCCCCGAGGGCGCGCTCGACCCGGTCGACGCGCTGCGCCCGGCGCTGGAGACGGCCGTGGCCACCCTGGGCCCGTGCGTGCTGGAGGCCGGCGTCGAGCAGGACCCGGCCGCCGCGCTGGGCGCCCTGGACGGCGGCGCCGTCGCCGTCATCGGCGCGGGCGGGGAGACCCTGGCCCTCATCGGCATCACCTTCAGCGCCGACGTGCCGGCCGCCGCCGCGCCCGTCGCCGCCGCGGCCGCCGTCGCCGGCGGCCCGCGCCGCACGATGGACCTGCTGCGCGACGTGCAGATGGACGTCACCGTCGAGCTGGGCCGCACGAGCATGACCGTGCACGACCTGCTCGCCCTGACCCCCGGCGCGGTCGTCGAGCTGGACCGCGCCGCCGGCAGCCCGGCCGACATCCTCGTCAACGGCCAGCTCATCGCCCGCGGCGAGGTCGTCGTCGTCGACGAGGACTACGCCATCCGCGTCACCGAGATCGTCACCCCGGGCACGGAGGCCGGCGCCTGATGGAGGCCCTCGCGGCGCTGGCCCGGATGTCGGTCAGCCTGGTCGCCGTCCTCGGGCTGCTGTACCTGGCCGCCCGCTGGCTGCGCCGCTCCAAGCTGGCCGGCCTGGGCGGCACCGAGGCCGTGGCCGTCCTGACCCGCCAGGGCGTGGGCCACAAGGCCGGCGTCGCGGTCGTGCGGGTGGGGGAGCGCGCCCTGGTCGTCGGGGTCACCGAGCAGCAGGTCACCCTGCTGGCCGAGACCACCCTGGCCGAGCTGGGCGCCGCCGACGCGGTCGACGAGCCGGCCGGCGACGCGGCCGCCGGGCCGGCCGCCCCGCCGCTCGCGCAGCCCGTCACCGTCGAGCTGCCCGGCACCGGCGAACCGGTCGCGCGCGTGGTGGGGGAGCGCTACACCCGCCGCGCCGGCACCCGCGGGACCGCCGGTCCCACCGCCCCCACGAGCACCCCCACGAGCACCCCCGCTCCCACCCCCGCCACCACCCCCGCCACGACGAGCGCCCCGGCCGCCGCGACCGCGGTCGCGCCCGCCCCCGGCCGCCACAGCGCCCCCACCGGCGCGCTGGCCGGGTCGGCGCTGTCCCCGGCCACCTGGACGAAGGCGGTCGACGTGCTGCGCGAGAGGACGACCCGACGGTGACCCACCGCCTGCGCCGCACCGCCGGCGTCCTGATGCTCGGGCTGCTGCTGGCCGCCGCGTTCTGGCTGGCCCAGGCCGGGCACGCCGGCGCCACGCCGATGAGCGCCCCGGCCGTCCAGCTGGCCGCCGTCAGCGCGCCCGTGGCCCCCGAGGCGCCCGCCGCGCCGGGCCAGGTCACCATCGACGTGGGCGGCCTGACCGGCGTGGACGGCAAGCCCAGCCAGTCGATCACCATCCTGGTCGCGCTGACCCTGCTGTCGGTGGCGCCCTCGCTGCTGCTGCTGTGCACCAGCTTCACCAAGATCCTCGTCGTGCTGGGCCTGACCCGCAACGCCCTGGGCCTCATGGGCACCCCGCCCAACCAGGTCCTGGCCGGCCTGGCGCTGTTCCTGACGTTCTTCGTCATGGCGCCGGTCTTCAGCGACATCAACGAGGTCGCCGTCCAGCCCTACCTGAACGGCACGCCCATCACCGAGGCGTTCACGGCCGCCCAGGACCCGCTCAAGCAGTTCATGTGCGGGCAGACCCGCGGCGACGAGATCGCCCTCATCAGCCGGGCCGCGGACCGGGACGACCCGGCCAACTGCCTGGCCACCCCGATCACCACGCTGATCCCGGCCTTCGCCCTGTCGGAGCTGCGCTCGGCGTTCATCATCGGGTTCGTCATCTTCATCCCGTTCCTGGTCATCGACGTCGTCGTCTCCGGCGCGCTGATGAGCCTGGGCATGATGATGCTGCCGCCCGTCACGGTGGCCCTGCCCTTCAAGCTGCTGCTGTTCGTCATGGTCGACGGCTGGAACCTCGTCGTGAAGTCGCTGGTCGCCAGCTACGGCGGCGGCTGACCCGCGCACGACGGCCCCCTCACGACGCCCCGCGCGCCACGGGCGTCCCGCACGCCCCGGGCCGCCCGGCGCCGCGCTCAAGCCGTTCACCCGTCCGGCCGAAGCACTCCCCAGCACCCCAGCACCCCAGCCCGCACCCCGCCCGACGGAAGGCACCTGCGATGACCGACGTGACCGTCATCCACATCGGGATGACCGCTCTCGTCCTCGCCGCCAAGCTGTCCGCCCCGCTGCTGCTGACCGCCCTGGCCGTCGGCTTCGGCATCTCCCTGTTCCAGTCGGTCACCCAGCTGCAGGAGATGACGATCGCGTTCGTGCCCAAGGCGATCGCCGTCGGCGTCGCGATCGTCGTGTGCGGGCGGTGGATGCTGCACGAGGCCACGGCCTTCACCACCGACCTGTACGAGCGCATCCCCGAGATCGTCCGCGGCGGCTGAGGCGGTGTCGGGCACCCCGAGCGCGATCCCGCTCGACCTGCTGCTGGCGCTGCTGCTGGCCTCGGTGCGCGTGGTCTCCTTCCTCGTCCTGGCCCCGCCGTTCGCCAACCGCGCCGTCAACGCGCGCGTGAAGGCCATGCTGGCGTTCGCGGTCGCCCTGCCGATGGCCGAGGGCCTGCGCGGGCAGGTGCCCGCCGCCGAGCCGGCCGCCCTCCTCGGCGCCGTCGCCCAGCAGGTCCTCGTCGGCGGTGTCCTGGGCGCCCTGTGCGCGCTGGTCTTCGCCGCCGTGCAGTCCGCCGGCGACCTCATCGACCTCTTCGGCGGCTTCCAGCTGGCCAGCGCCTACGACCCGCTCATGCAGGCCCAGACGGCGATCTTCGGCAAGCTGTACACGGCCACCACCAGCGCCCTGCTCGTCTTCACCGGCGGGCACCTGCTCGTGCTGCAGGGGATGCTGCGCACCTTCGACGTGCTGCCGCTGGACGCGGGGATGGACTGGTCCACCGTCGCCAGCGTCTTCACCGCCGGCATCGGCACGCTGATGCTGTCGGCGCTGCAGATCGCCGCCCCGCTCATCGCGGTCCTGTTCGTCGCCGACGTCGGCCTGGGCCTGCTCTCGCGCGTCGCGCCGGCCCTGAACGTCTTCGCGATGAGCTTCCCGCTGAAGATCCTCATCACCCTCACCCTCGGCGGCTTCGCCTACGCCGTCCTGCCCGGGGTGGTCACCGACCTGGCCGGCCAGCTGCGCGAGACCCTCGTGCGCCTGGCCGCCGCGGGCGGCGGGGGGTGAGGCGGGCGTGAGCGGGGAGAAGACCGAGAAGCCGACTCCCAAGCGCCTCAAGGAGGCGCGCCAGGAGGGCAACGTCCCCCAGTCGCGCGACGTCGCGGCCTGGTTCAGCGTCGCCGCCGGGGCCGTGCTCGTCCCGCGCACCATCGAGGCCGCCCGCGACCTGTGCCGCGACACCCTCGCCCAGCTGGGCGACGTGGCCGCCCAGCCGGAGCCCGCGCGCGCCCTGAAGGCCCTCGTGGAGACCTTCTCCGGCCTGCCGGCCGTCCTGGGCCCCATGGCCCTGGTGACCGTGCTGGCCGTCGTCGCCTCCGGCGGGGTGCAGGGCACCCTGCGCCCGGCGACGAAGAAGCTGAAGCCGAAGTTCTCCAACCTCAACCCCGTCAACGGCCTCAAGCAGCACTGGGGGCCGCAGGCGCTGTGGGAGGGGGCCAAGTCGCTGCTGAAGACCGTCCTCATCGGCCTCGCCCTGTGGGTGGTGGCCCGCACCCTGGCCCCGCAGCTGATCGGCACCGGCCTGCTGCCGCTGTCCTCGGTGCTGTCGGCCACCGGCGCCGCCATCGGCTCCATGCTCACCGTCACGATCGTCATCGGCCTGGTCATCGCCGTCGCCGACTTCGCCATGAGCCGGCGCCGGGTGATGAAGAAGCTGCGGATGAGCAAGCACGACGTCAAGCAGGAGCACAAGAACGCCGAGGGCGACCCGCTGCTCAAGGGCGCCATCCGCTCCAAGCAGATGGCCATGTCCCGCAACCGCATGATGGCCGACGTCGCCAAGGCCGACGTCGTGGTCGTCAACCCCACCCACATCGCCGTGGCGCTGCGCTACGAGCCCGGCACCGGCGCCCCCAAGGTCGTCGCCAAGGGCGCCGGCCTCATCGCCACCAAGATCCGCGAGCGCGCCCGCGAGCACGGCGTCCCCCTCGTCAAGGACGTCGCCCTGGCCCGCACGATGTACAAGAGCGTCAAGGTCGGCCAGGAGATCCCCGCCGAGCTGTTCGCGGCCGTGGCCAAGGTCCTCGCCTTCGTGATGAACCTGCGCGCCCGCGGCAGCGTCACCCCCCTCGGCGACGCCCACACCGTCCCCGCCGGCTGACAGCCGGCCTGCGGGCGCACGGCGACACGCCGTCCCACCGGGCCCCTCGCGCGGCGTGTCGCACCGGCCCCGCAGGCCGGCTGTCAGCTCCCGCGCCGTCACCCGCGCGCGCCACCCCGGCGGGCGCTCAAGGCACCGGGCGCCGGTGCCGAGGAAGAGACAGCCAGGACGGCGCAGCAGGGCCACGGACGGGCCGCTGACCGAGGGCACCCGGACGGGTGACCGTGCGACACAGGCGGTGCAGTGAACTTCCGCAACCTCACGCAGATGGCGGTGCCGGCAGGAGTCGTCGGCATCGTGCTGCTGCTCGTCGTGCCGCTGCCGGCGGCGCTGCTGGACTTCCTCATCGCCGCCAACATCACCTGCTCGCTGCTCGCGCTGCTCGTGGTGATGTTCGTCAAGCGGCCCCTGGACTTCTCCGTCTTCCCCGCGCTGCTGCTGGTCCTGACCCTCTTCCGCCTCGGCCTGAACGTGGCCTCCACCCGGCTGGTCCTGTCCGACGGGTACGCCGGCAAGGTCATCGAGGCCTTCGGCCACTTCGTGATCTCCGGCTCGCTGGTCATCGGCCTGGTGATCTTCATGATCCTCGTGGTCATCCAGTTCGTCGTCATCACCAAGGGCGCCGAGCGGGTCGCCGAGGTCGGCGCCCGCTTCACCCTGGACGCGATGCCCGGCAAGCAGATGGCCATCGACGCCGACCTGAACGCCGGGCTCATCGACGAGGCCGAGGCCCGCCGCCGGCGCGCCGACGTCACCGCCGAGGCCGACTTCTACGGCGCCATGGACGGTGGCTCGAAGTTCGTCAAGGGCGACGCCATCGCCGGCATCGTCATCGTGATCATCAACCTCGTCGGCGGTTTCGCCATCGGGATGCTGCAGCGGGGGATGGGCCCGGGCGAGTCCATCAACCAGTACGCCCTGCTGAGCATCGGCGACGGGCTGTCCTCGCAGGTGCCGGCGCTGCTGCTGAGCGTGGCCACCGGCCTCATCGTCACCCGCGCCACCTCCTCCGGGGACATGGGCAGCGAGGCCATCAAGCAGCTGGGCCAGAACAAGCTCGTCCTGCAGATCGCCGGCGGTGCCGCCCTCGTGCTGGCCGTCATCCCCGCCATGCCCAAGCTGCCCTTCTTCCTC
The DNA here is from genome assembly GCF_041020755.1 of Kineococcus terrestris. NCBI lineage: Bacteria > Bacillati > Actinomycetota > Actinomycetes > Kineosporiales > Kineosporiaceae > Kineococcus > Kineococcus terrestris. Next base: position 57,624 of record NZ_JBEUEI010000008.1, read on the forward strand.
GTCGGCGGGCTGTGCTTCCTGGCCGCCCACCGCATCGGCAAGCGCGACGCGCGCGCCGCCCGCGAGCAGGCGCTGGCCGAGGCCGCGCCCGCCCCCGTCAACCCCGACGAGGCCGCCGCCTCCCTGCTGGACGAGATGCGTGTGGACCCCCTCGAGGTGGTCCTGGCCCCCGACCTGGTCGACCTCGTCGACACCTCCGGCGGCGGCGACCTGCTGGAGCGCGTGCGCTCCCTGCGCCGCAAGATCGCCCTGGAGCTGGGCCTGGTCGTCCCGCCGGTGCGCACCCGCGACTCCCTGGACCTGCCGATGTCCACCTACGCCGTGCGCATCTCCGGGGTCGAGGTCGCCCGCGGGCAGGCCCCGCCCGGGCAGGTCCTCGCGCTGGGCGACAACCTGGACGGCCTGCCCGGCCGCGCCACCGTCGAGCCGGTCTTCGGGCTGGCCGGCAAGTGGGTGCCCGCCGAGCTGCGCCACCAGGCCCAGCTGATGGGCGCCACCGTCGTCGACCGCGCCAGCGTCCTCATCACCCACCTCGGCGAGCTCGTGCGCAGCCACGCCCCGCGCCTGCTGGGCCGCGAGGACGTGCGCTCCCTGGTGGACGCCCTCAAGCGCACCCACCCCGTCGTCGTCGACGAGCTGACCCCCAGCGTCCTGACGCTGGGGGAGGTGCAGCGGGTCCTGCAGGCCCTGCTCGACGAGAGCGTGCCCATCCGCGACCTGGCCCGGATCTTCGAGGCGCTCAGCCTCAGGGGCAAGCAGGGCTCGGACCTGGACGGGCTCGTCGAGGCCGCCCGCGCGGCCCTGGGCCCGGCCGTCGCCGCGGTGCACGAGCAGGACGGCGTCCTGCACGTCATCACCCTGGACCCGCTGCTGGAGCAGTCCCTGGCCGAGGCGCTGCGCCCCGGCGAGCACGGGGCCAGCCTCGCCCTGGACTCCGCCACCGCGGAGCACCTGGTGACCGCCTCCCAGTCGTGCCTGGAACGCGCCGAGCAGCAGGGCATCTCGGCCGTCCTCGTCTGCGCGCCCCCGCTGCGCGCACCGCTGCGGCGCCTGCTCAAGGTCGCCGTCGGCCGCCTGAACGTCCTGTCCTACGACGACGTCAGCAACCACCCCCGGATCGAGACCGTTGGATCGGTGAGCGGTGTCCATGCACTTGCTTCTTGAGGGCTCTGACCTCCAGGACCTGCTGACGCAGGTCCGCGACCTGCACGGCGAGACCGCCCGCGTGGTCCGCGCCGAACGCGTCCGCAGCGGCGGCGTGGCCGGCTTCTTCACGAAGGAGCACTACGAGGTGACGGTCCAGATGCCCGGCGACGGCGAGCACCACGAGCACGACGGGCACGACGGGCACGACGGGCACGACGAGCACGATCAGCACGGCGAGCCGGCCGGGCACGGGGCCCTCGAGGGCACCCGCGGCGCCGCGCCCGGCCGCCACGCCGCGCCCGCTGAGCCCGCCGCGCCCGCTGAGCCCGCTGAGCCCGCGCCCGCCGAGCCCGCGCCCGCCGGCGTGGCGACCGCGGCCGACCCGGCCGCCGTGGCCGACGTCGACGGCCTGGACGCGCTGCTGGCCGCCGCCGACGCCGCCGACGCCGCCGAGGCCGCCGAGGCCGCCGAGGCGACCGGGTCCACCGGGTCCACCGGCACCGCCGCAGGTCTCGACGCCGCCGCGGCCCCCGGGCTCGTCGTCCCGTCCGCCGGGGCGCCCGCGACCGCGGGGGAGGGCGCGGAGGACTTCGAGACCGCCCGCCAGGGCCTGCTGGCCATGCTGACCGCCGCCGGCGCCGTGGAGGGCGCCCGCGCCGCGGGTCTCGTGGACGAGGACGACCTGGCGCGCGCCGCTGCGCCCTCGTCCCCGACGTCCTCCCCGACGTCCTCCCCGACGTCGTCCGCGACGTCCCCCGGGCGGGGGCTCAAGGGATCGGCCGCACCTGCCGAGGAAGAGGTCGTGCAGCCAGACACCCGTACGGCCCAGTCCGCCGCCCCCGCGGGGGAGCAGCCGGCCGCCGAGGTGGCCGAGGAGGTCGTGGACCAGCTCCCGGCCCCCGCCGGCGCCCCTGGCGACGAGCACCCCCACCAGCCCGCGGACGAGTCCGCCGAGCAGGCCGCCGACGGCTTCGCCGCCGCGCTGGCCGCCGCCCGCGCCGAGCACGAGCGTCCCGCCCTGCAGGTCGTCCCCGACGCCGCCGAGCGCGAGGCCGCCGAGCGCGAGGCCGCCGAGCGCGCGGCCCGTCAGCAGGAGGCTGCCGAGCGCGCCGCCCGTCAGCAGGAGGCCGCCGAGCGCGCCGCCCGCGCGCAGGAGGCGCCCCGCCCGGCCGCCGCCGACGGCACCTACGACCGCAGCGTCCGCCGCGCCGCGGTCCAGGCCCCCCAGCCGGCCCCCCAGCCGGCGCCCGCGCGCAGCCTCGGCGACGTGCTCGCCGCGGCCGACGCCGGTGACGGTGCGGGCCGCCTGGACGCGCTGCTGGCCGCCGGTGCCCGCGGCGGTTCCGGCGCGCGCGGCGCCCACGGCGTCCCGCACCGCCCGGTCTCGACCGAGGGCCGGTACTTCGCCGCCACGATGGCCTCGGTGCAGCGTCACCTCACCGCTGACGACACTGCACGAGGTGTTACCCCTGTTGTACGGTCGGTCACTGAGCGGGAGCCTGCCCGTCCGGGGGCACCCGTCGCCCGTCTCCGGGAGGACTTCGTGGGACCTGACCCGTACACCAGCGACGACGCCGCCGCCGAGGCGGAGGCCGTCGCGCGCCGCGACGCCGCCGACGACCGGGGGCTGCGCCGCCCCGGTCTGCGCCGCCCCGCCCCCGTCGAGGACGCCTACGGCGACCCGTTCGGGGACCCGGCCGCCGACGCCGGGCCGGCGGACGAGCGCCTCGAGGACCGCTTCGAGGACCGTTTCGAGGACCGCTCCCCGGAGCGGTTCGAGGACCCCCACGCCGGTGCCGAGGCGCACCCGCGCGGTCCGCGCGAGGCGTACGCCGGGCCGGTGCGCTCCGGCCACCCCACCGAAGACCCCACCCGCGCCACCCCGACGGCAGGAGACCCCGACGTGCAGAACCAGGCCAGCTACTTCGAGCCCCGCGCCGAGTGGCGTCCCTCCCTCGTGGCCGACCGCGGCCGCGAGGTGGCGCGCGAGCAGGTGCCGGCCGGCCTGCGCAGCGACCCGCGCGGTGACGCGCGCGCCGACGTGCGGCCCCCGGCGCGCGAGGACGTGCGCGGCGGCTACCGCGACGACGTGCGCGAGACCTACCGCGCCGACGTGCGCGCCGACGTGCGCGACGACTACCGCGAGGACCACCGCGAGCCGGTGCGCTCGACCCGGCGAGACGACGAGGTGCGTGACATGGAACCGACGTATCGTGAGGCTATGACTACCTACAGTGAGCGCACTGCGCCGCGGCGTCCCCAGTACCGCGACGCGGCGGACTCCTCGGACGTCCTGCGCCTGGCGCGGGACATCGAGGTGCCCGGCCCGCTGCGGGTCGGCGCCGGTGAGCTGGTCGTCGTCATCGGTGAGGCGGACGCGGTCGTCGCGGCCAGCATCCTCGTCGCCGACGAGGTCGGCTCGGAGGCGCCCGTGGTCATGGGCCGCGCCGAGGTGCACGACACCGTCACCGCTGACGAGCTGCCCGCCCGCCAGCAGCAGGCGCGCCGCTGGTCGGCGCCGCTGACCGTGGCCCTGCCGGCCCGCCCGACCGCCGCCGACGCCGAGCGCGCCGCGCGCCTGGCCGCCGAGGTCGGCGCCGCCGCCGTCGTCGTCTGCGTCGACGCCACCCGCCGCACCCACGCGGTCACCTCCCTGCTGCGGGCCCTGGAGGGCGCCGGCGTCCCGGCGCGCCGCCTGGCCGTGCACCGCGCCGCCGAGAGCCCGGACCCGCTGGACGTCCTGGCCCTCGACGTGCCCGTCGGCTTCCTGGACGGCCGCCCGGCCACCTCCGGCGCCTGGGCCGGTCTGCTGCTGGACGCGGCGACCGACCTCGGCACCGGCCGCTGACACCCGGCACGACCCGGCGGAACCCCGTGGCCCGCACCGCGGGGGCGGCACCCGGGCGGCGCACCGCGCCGCCCGGGTGGCCCGCCCTCAACAGCCGGGTGCACGTGCGCGTGCACCTGCCCGAGAAGCTCGGCGACCGCGAGCTGGAGCTGCCCACCCGCGTCGAGGACGAGGTGGACGGCGCCCTGGTGGTCGCCGCCCCCACCTTCGCCGGTGACCTGCACGTGGCCGTGCCCGGTCTGCCGGTCGCCGTCAGCTGGTCCAGCGACCGCGGCCGCTGCGTCGTGGACGCCGTGCTCGTGCGCGTGGTCCGTCATCGCGTCTCGTGCTGGGAGCTGGAGCCGGCTTCCGACGTGCGCACCGAGCAGCGGCGCCGCTACGCGCGCGTGCGCACCAGCGGCCACGTGCGGGTCCTGCCCGTCCCGCTCCCGGACGAGGCCGGCGCGCACCGCGCACCCGCCCGCCCGGCGCTGGAGGCCGCACCGCTGCAGGCGCTGCCCGCGCTGCGCCGCGTCCTGCGCGCCGCCGCCGACGGGCGGGGGGAACCGCCCGCGGCGACGCCGGACGTCCCGCCGACCGCCGGGCCCGCCGGGGCCGCCGGGCCCGCCGAGCCCGGCGAGCCCGCCGGGGCCGTGGAGCCGGAGCTGACGGCCGCCTTCGTCGACCTCAGCGAGGGCGGGGCGTGCCTGCGGCTGGCCGAGCCGGCGTGGCTGGCCCCCGGCCGCCGGGTGCGCGTGCTCTTCGACCTGGCCGGCGGTCCGGTGGACCAGCTGGCCGAGGTGGTGCGCGCCGCCCCGGCGCGCGACGTGGCCGACCGCCACGACGTCGTGCTCGCCTTCGTCGAGCCCGTGCCCGCCGCCGACCGGCTGCGCCAGCACGTCATGAGGACCCAGATCGACAACCGCCGCCGAGGAGACCGATGACCGCGATCGTGCTGGCCGCCGCGCTGCTGCTGGCCTCGCCCTCGGTGGTGGCGGCCCTGTCCGGGCGCGGCAGCGTGGACACCGCCCTGTGGCACCTGGCGCTGGCGCTGCTGGTCAGCGCCGTCGCCGGCAAGGTCGTGCGCGCCGTCGTCACCGGCTACGAGCGCGCTCAGGAGGCCGCGGCCGCCGAGCTGGCCGCGGCCGAGGCCGCCGGTGACGCCGAGCCCGGGGGCGTCCCGCTGGTGCCCGGGGCCCGCCGCCGCGACGACCGGTGAGACCCGTCCCGCTGCGCCGTCCGAGTGGTGACGCGATCGGCATGGATCGACACGCCTCGTCACCTATGCTGAGCGCATGCTGGTCCTGACGCGCAAGGCGGGCGAGTCCGTCGTCATCGGTGACGAGGTCGTCGTGCGCGTGCTGGAGGTGCGCGGCGACGTGGTGCGCGTCGGCATCGACGCTCCCCGGGACGTGCAGGTGCACCGCCAGGAGGTGTACGAGGCCGTGCGCGAGGCCAACATCGCCGCCGCCTCCGCCTCCGCGGAGGCCATCAGCGCCCTGCAGGGCGTCGTGCGCCGCGCCGGCGGCTGACCGCCCCGCGTCCGCACCGCCGCCCGGCCCGGTCCCGACGGGACCCCGGCCGGCGTCGCGCAGCGTGACGCAGCTCACCCGCCCGCGGACCCCGTCCGGGCCCGCCCGGGGAGGACGAGCGCGCACCGCCTCCCTAGGATGCGTTCGGGCGCAGCGGTCCCACCGCGGCGCCTGAACGACCGCCGCCCTCCCGGGCGAGAGGACGACGCCGTCTGCGGTTCGACGAGCAGGAGCCGGCGCGCCCACCCGGGCGGGCCGGGTCGGTCCGAGCCAGGAGGTACGAGATGGACACCACGACGCAGGTCGAGGGTCACGAGGTCGTCGACGTCCGCGACGTGCGCGAGCTGACGACCGTGGCCAACCCCCGGCGCGTGCAGCTGTGAGCTGACGCCCTCGTCACCACCGCGTGAGGCCGGTCCCCCCTCGGGGGACCGGCCTCACGCACGTCGCGGCCCGGTGGCCTCAGGCCAGGGTGAGGACCCCGGCGCGGTACCAGCGGTGCAGCAGCTCGAAGCCGTCGTCGCCCGTCACCCACGTGACGTCGGTGTCCTCCGGGGCGCGGGTGGGCTGCAGCGGCGCCCCGCCGGCGAGGATCTTCTCCGCCGGGGTCAGGCGCCGGATGCCCACCGCGGCCACCCGCTCGGGCGCGGCCGCGGCGAACTCGGCGTACAGGGCGGGGTCGTGCTGTCCGTCGTCGCCCACCAGCAGCCACGTCACCTGCGGCAGCTCGCGCGCCAGCCGCGCGAGCGTCTCGCGCTTGTGGGCGCTGCCGTCGCGGAACCAGCCGGTGTTCGTGGGCCCCCAGTCGGTCAGCAGCAGAGGCCCCGTCGGGTAGCCGGAGCGGCGCAGGAAGCGCGTCAGGGTCGGGGCGACGTTCCACGCGCCCGTGGACAGGTACAGCACGGGCGCGCCGGGGTGCTCGGCGACGACCTGCCGGTACAGGTCAGCCATCCCGTTGACCGGCACCCGCGCCTTCTCCGAGAGCACGAAGCTGTTCCACGCCGCGATGAGCGGGCGGGGCAGGCGGGTGACCACCACGGTGTCGTCGATGTCGCTGAGCAGGCCGATCGTCGGCTCCGGGCCGACCACGGTGATCGTCGCGGTGCCCGAGGCGCCGTCGGCGGCGCCGGTGGTGCCGGCCGGGTCGTCGCCGGGCGCGCCGTCCTCGGCCGCGTCGTCGTCGACGCTCAGGTGCAGCTCGTGGGCGCCGGGCGGCAGGTCGACGGGCACCACCTCGTCGAGGTAGCCGCCGCGGTCGGTGCGCAGGTGCAGCTCGTGCCCGCCCACCCGCACGCGCACCTCCTGGTCGCCGACCGGGACGGTGAGGAAGTTGCGCCAGCCGCGCACCGCGGCCCGCTCGGCGGCGGCGCGCTCGGCCTGCTCCGCCTCCCGGCCCAGCAGCACCCGGCCCAGCACCCGCACCCACCCGGGGCCCCCGTAGCAGGGGTAGGCGATCACACGGGTCTGGTAGCCGCGCCGGCGCAGCCGGGAGCCGACCACGCCCTTGACGGCCTCCTCCACGCGCGCGGCGCGGTGCAGGCCGTGCTCACCGGGACGGGCGGCCACGTCCAGCCCGCGCAAGCGCTCCAGGTCGTGCAGCGCGTCCTCGCGCAGCCGGTCCAGGTCGCGGCGGGAGGGCGGGCGCCCGTCCGGACCGGGCCGGGCGTCCTCGGGCCGGCGTCCGCGCGTGATCACCCGCTCACGCTAACGGTTGCGCGGGTGCTGTGCCCAGCGGCCGGTCGGGGCGTGGTCGGCCCGGTCAGCGGCCGAAGCCGGCGGCCAGCCGCGTGAACCCCTCGTCCAGGTCCACCTGCGGCTCCCAGCGCAGCAGCTCGCGGGTGCGGCGCTGGTCGAACCAGTGCGCGGTCGACAGCTGCTCGGCCAGGAAGCGCGTCATCGGCGGCTCCTCGGGCAGCCGCGCGCGCGTCCACACCCGCTCCACGACGCTCCCGGCGGCCTTGGCCAGCGCCGAGGGCACCCGCCGGGTCGGCGCCGGCACCCCGGCGGCCTCGCAGATGGCCGCCAGCCACTCCGAGACGGTGCGCGGCTGGCCGTTGGTCACCACGAACGCCTGCCCGTGCACGCCCTCGTCCTCGGCGCGGTCCAGCGCCGCGACCAGCGCGTCCACGGCGTTGTCCACGTAGGTGCAGTCGATGAGCGCTGCCCCGTCGTCCAGCAGCGGCAGCCGGCCGGCGCGGGCGCGGTCGGCGATGCGCTGCACCAGCTGCGTGTCGCCGGGGCCGACGACGATGTGCGGGCGCACCGCGACCACCGCGAAGCCGGGCGCGTCCGCGGCCAGCGCCAGCAGCTCCGCCTCGGCCTTGGTCACCGCGTACGAGCCGTGCGCGGCGGCCGGGTCGGCCGGGTCGGTGCCCGCCCCCACCAGCGCGTGCCCGGCGTGGGCGACGGAGGGGGAGCTGACCTGCACGAACCGGCGCACCCCGCTCGCGCGGGCCGCCTCGAGCAGCCCGTACGTGCCGCGCACGTTCGTCTGGACGAACTCCTCGTGCGCCCCGGTGATCGACACCTTCGCCGCCAGGTGCACCACGGCGTCCACGCCCTCCACGGCGCGGGCCACGGCCGCCACGTCGGTCACCGAGCCCCGGACCTCCTCCAGGCCCAGCCCCGCGCTGCGCCGCTGCAGCAGCCGCACCCGCTCCCCGCGGCGGGCCAGCGCCAGGGCGGTCTCGCGGCCCAGCATCCCGCTGGCCCCGGTCACCAGCACCCTCACGCCAGCCTCCCCGCCCGCTGCCCGGCCAGGACCCGCCCGGCCCACGCCGTCACCCGCACCCGGTCGATCTTGGAGTTGTGCCGCACGTCGGTGGGCAGCGCCGGCACCAGCAGCACCGCGACCACGTCGCGGCCGGTCGCCGCGCGCACCGCCCGCGCCACCGCGGGCCCGGCCGCGGTGGTGCGCCGCACCGGCGGGTCGGCCTCGGCGACCACCGCCAGCCGGCGCGCGTGCCGCGGGCCCACCCCCACCAGCGCCGCGCGGGCGATCCCCTCGACGGTCTCGGCGCGCTGCTCCAGCCCGACGGGGGTGATCACCTCGTCGGCGGTGACCACCACGTGCGCCAGGCGGCCCTGCACCCACAGCCGGCCCCGCTCGTCCAGGTTCCCCACGTCGCCGGTGCGGTGCCAGCGCCCCGAGGGGTTGGCCGCCGCCAGCGCGCTCGAGGGGCGCACCCGCACGCTGGCCGCGTGGGTGTCCCACAGCTGGTCGTAGCGGTCCTTGACGTGCTCACCGCCCACGACGACCTCCCCGGTCACCCCCGGGGTGGTCACCACGTCCTCGGCCGCGGCGCCGTCGGCGTCCAGCGGCGCGATGCCCACCACCACACCCGGCACCGGCCGGCCCACGCACGTGCCGTCCCCGGCACCGGCCTCCAGCAGGTCCGACAGGCCCACGTCGGTCGCCGGCAGCACCTCGGTGGCCCCGTACGGCGAGCGCGGGTCGGCCAGCGGCATCAGCTCCCGCGCCCGCTGCAGCAGCGGCACCGGCACCGGCGCCCCCGCGCTCAGCAGCGTCTCCACCCGCGCCAGCGCCGCCCGGCCCGCCTCGTCCAGCCCGTCGGCCGTGGCCAGCACGTTGACCAGCGCGGCGGGGGACAGGAACGCCGAGGTGGACCCGCTGGCGGCCACCGCGTCGGCCAGGGCGCTCGCGGTCAGGGTCGCGGGCCTCGTCACGTCCATCGCGGGGACCACGCAGGTGGCGCCCAGCGCGGGACCCAGCAGCGCGAACGGCGCGAACGCCGAGACCAGCCCGTGGGCGGGGTCGGTGCGGATCGCCGCGCCCAGCGCCCGCGCCAGCATCGCCGTCTGCCGGTGCGTGTAGACCACGCCCTTGGCCGGGCCGGTGGAGCCGGAGGTGAACAGCACCAGCGCCTCGGCCTCGGGGGCCGGCTCCGGCGGCAGCTGCGCGCCGGCGGCCAGCGCGCGCCGGCCGCGCTCGGCGACCTCCAGCACGGTCGTCTCCACGCCCAGCAGCCGCAGCGCCGCCTCGTCCACCCGCACCCCGCGCGGGGTGGCGGCGATCCGGCGGCCCGGCCAGCGCAGCACGCGCGCGGCGGCCAGCGCCTTGGGCACGCCCACCACGACGTCGACCCCGGCGCCGGTCACCGCGCGGGTCAGACCGCGCACGCCCAGCCCGGCGTCGGCGACCACGGCCACCGCGCCGATGCGCAGCACCGCGTACAGCACGGCCGTCAGGTCCGCCCCCGGCGGCACCAGCAGGGAGACCCGCTGCCCCGGGCGCACGCCCAGCTCGGCGAACCCGGCCGCCAGCTCGGTGGTGCGCCGCTGCAGCAGCGACCAGGGGATGCGCCGCACCGGCGGGGGGCCGGAGCCCTCGCGCTCGCCGACCTCCACGACGGCCGGCGCGTCCGGCTCGGCGGCGGCCCGCTCGGCGGTGCGCGCCCACAGCGGACGGTGCTCGGGGCGCTCCGGCGCCTGCTCCTGGGCGTCCTGCGGGGCGGCTGGGCCGGCCGGGCGGGCCGGGCCGGCCGGGTGCACGCGCTCGTCCAGCCAGCGCAGCACCACCCCCGCCACGTCGGCGTCCTCGGGCAGCAGGTGCCCGGCGCCGGCGAAGCGGTGCACGTCCGCGCCGGGCAGGCGCGCGCGCCAGTCGCGCAGGTACCGCTCGCCGAAGACGGGGTCGCGCGGGCCCCACAGCACCAGCGCGGGCAGGCCGGAGGCGCCCAGCCGGTCGGCGCCGGCGCTGACCTCCTCGAACGCCGGGCGCACCGGGTGCTCGGGGCCGGTGGGTACGTCGGCGACGAACGCCTCCACACCCGCCCGGTCGGCGCGGGTGCGGTAGGGGGCCCGGTACGCGGCGCGCACGTCCGCCGGCAGCGGCGGGCGGCACAGCGCCAGCGTGGTGCGCAGGAACGCGTCGGTGCGGCTGGTCACCAGCGGCAGCACGCCCGGCAGCGTCGCCAGGGTCAGCGGCCCGGGCGGGGGCGCGTCGACGGGGTGGGAGGCGGCGGTGTTCATCACGACCAGACCGGCCAGGCGCCGCGCGGCGTGCCGGCCGCCGCGCGCGTGCTCGCGCGCGGCCCAGCCGGTGGCCACGACCCCGCCCCAGTCGTGCCCGACGGCCACGACGTCACCGCTGAGGTCCAGGGCCGCGACCACCGCGTCCAGCTCGGCGATCCGGTCGGCCAGCCCGCGGCGCACCCCGGTGCGCTCGGAGAAGCCCATCTCCAGGTGGTCCAGCGCCACCACCCGCCAGCCGAACCCCTGCCGCGAGGCCCGCTGCGCCAGGTGGCGCCACAGGTAGGACCACGTGGGGTTGCCGTGCACGCACAGCAGCGTGCCCAGCACCTCCCCGGGCGCGGCGTCGGGCGCGGTGTCCAGGACGTGCCAGGTGCGCTCGGCGCCGGAGGCGTCCGGGGCGCTGACCAGCCGCGACCACTCCGGGCGCCAGCCGGGCAGGCCGGCGGGCGGCAGCCCCGCCGGCTTCGCGGCGGGACCTGCGGGAGCGTTCACCAGGCGATCTCGATCATGGCGCTGTTCAGACCGGAGCCCACGCCCATGGCGATCACCCGGTCACCGGCGGCCAGCTCCGGCGCCGTCTTCGACAGGGTCATCGGCAGGGAGATCGGGCCCACGTTGCCCCAGGTGGGGAACGTCATGGGCACCTTGTCCGGGTCCAGGCCCAGGCGCTGCACGACCGTGTCGGTGTGCACGCGGGAGATCTGGTGGATGACGAAGCGGTCCGCGCCCGACCAGCCCCACTGCTGGTCCCCGCCCGCGAAGGCGTCGGCGACGATCTCGATGCCCTCGGTGAGCATCAGCTTGGCGTCGGTGCGCATGTGGTTCATGTCCCCGATGCACAGCTCGTGGTGGGCGGTGCCCGCCCGCGCCGTGCCGCCCAGCACCCGGTGCGCCTCCGGGTGCTCGTCCGCGCGGCCCAGGACCGCCGCGGCCGCCCCGCAGCCCAGCGTCATCGTCGCGAACTGGTCCAGGAAGTCGCGGCGGGTCACCTCACCGCCCTGCAGCCGCTCGATCGTGCCCCGGTGCATGCTGCGCACGTCCTCCGCGCCCAGCACGACCGCGTAGCGCACCGCGCCCGCGTCGATCATCGCCGAGGCCACCTGCAGGGCGTTGACCCAGCCCAGGCACGCGTTGGTGATGTCGAAGTTCAGCGCCGAGGGCGGCAGGTCCATCTGGTGGTGCACCGAGGTGGCCACCGCCGGCTCCAGGTGCGGGCGGGTGACCGTCGTGGAGATCAGCAGCCCGACGTCCTTGGCGTCCACCCCCGCCTCGCTCAGCGCCTTGGCGCCGGTCTCGGCCGCCGCCTCCGCGGCGTCCTGGCCGGGGGACCACCAGCGGCGCTCGCGCACCCCGGCGACCTTCTCCAGCAGCCCCGGGCGCAGCCGCAGCCGCTCCAGCGTGGGGGCCAGCACGTCGTCGAAGTGCGAGGAGGGGACGACGACGGGCGCCTCGAGGTGGGCCACGGACAGCAGCGCCGCGTTCGCGGGCCGGAAGGAGGAGTTCCCGAGCGGGTCCCCGTGCGTCTGGTCGTTCAAGGGCTTCCCCAGTCCGTGTGCGTGGCCGCGACGTCGTCAGCGGCGAGGGAGCCAGGTTAGCCTCCGCCCGCGCCGGCGCCTCCCGGCGTCCCGATCACCGTCCCGGGTACGACGAGCGGCGTCCGGGGCGCGGTTCCCGCGCAGCCCGGCGGGAGCGCGGCGCGGGCCGCCGGCGCGGGGACGGCGCCACCGCCGCGTGCGGGGCGCTGCGGCTGCCGTGCTACGGTCTTCCCCGTCCACGAGGGCCGTGACGGCCAGCGTCGGACCACCTGTCCGGGTGGCGGAATAGGCAGACGCGCTAGCTTGAGGTGCTAGTCCTCGTACAGAGGGTGGGGGTTCAAGTCCCCCCTCGGACACTCGGTGAGACAGCGACGACGAAGGCCCCGACCGTTCACGGTCGGGGCCTTCGTTGTGCCGGGCCTCTGTCCGGTAATTTTCACATACTATAGGCTAGCGCTGTGGGGCTGGCCGCCCCGTGCGGCGGCGCGGGGGAGGACCCGTCCAGCCGGCGACCGGTCACCGCGGCGGCCCGTGCGCCCGCCGGCGCCACCGCGCCGCGGCGCCCCCGCGGTGCTAGCGTCGACGGCGTTCAGGGGAAGGTTCCCGTGTGTGGGGTGGGGCGCACGGGCGCCCGTCGTCCCCGGAGAACCCCGATGAACCGCCGTCTCGCGCACGGACGCGCCATGACACCTCCCGTCGCATCCCCCGTCGCATCCCCCGTCGCATCCCCCGTCGCATCCCCCGTCGCATCCCCCGTCGCACCCCCCGTCACGCCACCCGCTGCCCACGCCGCCGGGCCCTCGCTCGTCGCCGCCGGCGGCCCGGCCTTCCTCGTCACGGCCCTGCTCGGCCGGGTCCCGTCCTCGATGATCCAGCTCGGCCTGCTGATGGTCGTGACCTCCTCGGGCCTCGGCATCGGGCTCGGCGGTCTCACCGTCGCGGCCGTCGGCGTGGGCACCGCCCTCGGCGCGCCGCTCGTGGGGCGCGCCGTGGACCGCTGGGGACCGCTGCCCGTCGTGGTCGCGGCCACCGCCGTCCAGGTCACCGCCCTGCTGTGCCTGCTCGCCGTCACCGCGCCGGGCTCGCCCACCGCCGCGGTGCTGCTGTGCGCCGCCGTCGTCGGCGCCGCCAACCCGCAGGTCGGCTCCATCGCCCGCTCCCGCTGGTCGCACCTGGCCCGCCGCGGCGCCGGCCCCGACCTGGTGCACCGCGCGCTGGGGTACGAGGTCGCCGCCGACGAGGTCGGCTTCGTCGTCGGGCCCGTGGCCGCGGGCCTGCTGGTCGCGCTGCTCGGCCCGCTGCCGGCCCTGTGGGTCCTCGCCGCGGTCGCCGTCGCCGGCCAGGGCGCCTTCGCCGCGCAGCTGTGGACCGACCGCGCCACCTGGCCCCGGCGCACCGCGGCCACCCGCCGCCCGCGCGGGGAGCGGGCGGCGGGGGAGCGGCTGCCCCTGGTGCGGCTCGTCGCGCCGGCGCTCGCCTGCCTGGCGGTGGGCGCGGCCTTCGGCGCGACCCAGACGGGCCTGACCGCCGTGCACGCCCAGCGCGGCACCCCCGAGCTGACGGGGCTCGTGTACGCGTGCACGGGCATCGGCAGCGCCGTCGCCAGCCTCGTCCTGGCGCGCGCGACGCCGCGCGCCGGACTGGCCGCGCGCGTGGCGGCCGGCGGCGCCGTCCTGCTCCTGGGCGCCGCGGGCCTGGCCACGGCACCCGGGCCCGGCACCGCGGCGGTCTCCGCGCTGGTCGTCGGCGTCGGCGCGGGCCTGCTGCTGGTCAGCGGCTACACCCGCGGCGAGCAGGTCGCCCCCGCGCGCGCGGTCGCCTCGACGATGACGCTGCTGGCCACCGCGCTCGTGCTGGGGCTGTCCGCGGCGGCGGCGCTGGCCGGCGCCCTGGCCGGGGACGTCGTGACCGGCGACCCCGCGCGGGCGTTCTGGCCCGTCGCCGCGGCCGGTGTCCTCGCGGTCGGCGCCGGCCTGGCGCTGCGCGGGACCACGGCCCGCCGCTGACGCCCGCCCACCGCTGCCCCCCGCCCACCGCTCCGGCGCTCGGGAGCCGGTGCCGGAGGTCCGGCGACGGGTGGTCAGCGGCGGGCCGCCGGGTCCGCCGTCAGCCCCGCCAGCACGGCCAGCGCCCCGGCGGCCAGCAGCACCCCGCCGCCGGTCAGCGGCAGGCCGTCGTAGCCGACGACCGCGCCCGCGGGCCCGGTGACCAGCAGCCCGCCGAACCCGCCGACCACCACGACGAGGCCGAGCGCCGGCAGGGCCGGCACCGCTGCCGCGGCCAGGCCGGCCAGCACCACGGCGCTGGTGCGCACCCGGCGCCGCGACGGCTCGCGCCGGCCCGGACCGGTCAGCAGCACCAGCGGCGCCAGCGCGGCGACCAGCGCCGGCCCGGCCACCCACGCCTGCTCGCGCAGCCGCAGCGCCACCGGGTCCAGCAGCAGCAGCGCCGCGACCGCCACCGGCACCAGCACGCAGGCGGCCCGGACCCCCGGTGCCGGCGCGGGCGTCCCCGCGGTGCGCCCGGACGGGCGGGTGGCGGCGCAGGCGGCGGCGGTCAGCAGCAGCGCCGCGGTCACGAGCGTCGCCGAGGCCCGCAGCCCGGCGGGCACGTACGGCGACCACGCCGGCGTCGACAGGCCCTGCAGCGCCAGCAGGGGAGCGGTGGCCGCGGCCAGCGCCCCGGCGGCCGTCAGCCACCACCACCGGTGCCCGGTGCCGTCGGGGCGGGCCGTGCCCGCGGCGCGCGCGGCGCGCGGCCCCCCGGGCAGCGCGGCACCGGCGCCCGCCGCGGCGAGGGCCCCGAGGGCCGCCGCGGCCAGCAGCAGGCCGGCGGCCAGCGCGGGGGAGCGGCCGTCCACGACGGGGCCCAGGAGCGCGTTGGCGACCGCGAGCGCCAGCCCGCCGCCCACCCACGCCGCCACGGACCCGCGCGGGCGGGCGCGGGTGCCCGCGGCAGGCGCCAGGAGCAGCGCCAGGGCGCACCACAGCGCGACCAGGGCCGCCAGGCGCACGTCGTGCGCGGCCAGCGACAGCTCGCCCCCACCGGGCAGGTCCGGGGTGTGCTCGGGGCCCAGCGCCGCCGTCTCCCCGGCGCGCACCGCCCCCGCGGACGTCGCGGCCAGCGCCCACGCGAGCGCCGGGGCCAGCAGGGCGGGGACCGCCACCAGGGCGGTGAGCAGCGGCCCGCGCCGGGTGCTCGCGCCGGCGCGCGCGGTGACGTGGAGGCTCACACCGTCACGCTAGAGCCCGGTCCGCGCCCGGGGGCGTCGTGGACGGGGACGGCGCCGGTGTTCGCCGCCCGTTCCCGTCGGCGTCACCACGACGAGCCGCCGGCGCTCCATCAAGTGGGTTTTCACATACTATAGGCTATGGCGGCGAGCGGACCGTCAGAAGCGGGAGCACAGCTCTCGACGTCAGGACACCCCGGACGGGGTGCCCCGACGGTGCGACGTCCGCACCCACCGGCCCGGACGTCGCGCGCTCAGGACCGGGCGCGGGGGGCCAGCCGCTCCAGCTGGGTGACGTGGGCCGGCGTCAGCTCCGCCAGGGAGCGCACCTGCAGCAGCTTCATCGTCCGCACGACCTGCTCGGTGAGGATCTGGATCGTCCGGTCCACGCCCTGGCGCCCACCGGCCATGAGGCCGTACAGGTAGGCGCGCCCGATGAGCGTGAACCTGGCGCCCATCGCGATGGAGGCGACGACGTCGGCGCCGTTCATGATGCCGGTGTCGATGGCGACCTCGGTGTCCCGCCCGACCTCGCGCACCACGTCGGGCAGCAGGTGGAAGGGGATCGGCGCGCGGTCCAGCTGACGGCCCCCGTGGTTGGACAAGACGATCCCGTCCACGCCGAGGTCGGCGAGCCTGCGGGAGTCCTCGACGTTCTGCACGCCCTTGACGACCAGCTTGCCCGGCCACAGGGAGCGGATCTCGGCCAGGTCGTCGTAGGAGATCGAGGGGTCCATCGCGTAGTCCAGCAGCTCCCCGACGGTGCCGCCGGTCTCGGTGAGGGAGGCGAACTCCAGCTTGGCGGTGGTCAGGAAGTCGAACCACCACCACGGCCGCGCCAGGGTGTCCAGCACGGTCGAGGCCGTCAGCTGCGGCGGGATGGAGAAGCCGTTGCGCTTGTCGCGCAGCCGCGCCCCGGCGACGGGGGTGTCCACGGTGAACATCAGCGTGTCGAACCCGGCCCGCGCGGCTCGCTCCACGAGGCCGAAGGAGATGTCGCGCTGGCGCATCACGTACAGCTGGAACCAGTTGCGCCCGGTCGGGTTGGCCGCCTTCACGCCCTCGATGGAGGTGGTGCCCAGCGTGGACAGGGTGAACGGGATGCCCGCCGCCCCGGCCGCGGCCGCCCCGGCGCTCTCGCCCTCGGTCTGCATGAGCCGGGTGAAGCCCGTGGGGGCGATGCCGAACGGCAGCGCCGAGGGCCCTCCGAAGACCGTCGTGGACGTGTCGACCTCCGACACGTCGCGCAGGATCGAGGGGTGGAACTCCACGTCGGAGAACGCCTGGCGCGCGCGGGCGATCGACACCTCGCCCTCGGCGGAGCCGTCGGTGTAGTCGAAGGCCGCCCGGGGGGTGCGGCGCTTGGCGATGGCGCGCAGGTCCTCGATCGTCAGCGCCGCCTCCAGGCGGCGCTTGCGGCCGTTCAGCTCGGGCCGCTTGAAGCTGAGCAGCTCCAGGACCTCGCGGGCGTTGGGCACCTGACGCTCGATCGGGCGGTTCATCGGGCCATCCTCGCTCGGGGTTCGTGGCGGACGACGTGGCAGGAGCGGCGGGCCACGGCCCGCAGGTCCTCCAGGTCGGGACCCAGCCGGCCGGCGGCGCGGGCCTGGACGAGCAGGTTGCCCGTCGCGGTGGCCTCCACCGGACCGGCCAGCACGGGCAGGCCGCAGCGGTCGGCGGTCGCCCGGCACAGCAGGGTGTTCAGCGCGCCGCCGCCCACCAGGTGGACCACGCGCACCTCGTGCCCGGCCAGGCGCTCGGCGTCGGCCACCGCGGCGGCGAACGCCACGGCCAGGCTCTCCACGACGCTGCGCACCAGCTCCGGCCGGGACCCCGGCACCGGCTGGCCGTGCTCTCGGCACCAGTCGCGCACGCGGCCGGGCACGTCACCGGGGGGCATGAACACCGGATCGTCCACGTCGAACACCGCGACCGGCCCCTCGACGCGGGCGGCGGCCTCCAGCAGCTCGCCCAGCAGGGCCGAGCGCTCGGTGTCGGTGGCGGCCGGCTCCCAGTGCCGCAGCGACTCGCTCAGCAGCCACAGCCCCATGACGTTGCGCAGGAACCGGGTGCGCCCGTCCACGCCGCCCTCGTTGGTGAACCCGGCCCGGCGGGCGTCCTCGGTGAGCACGGGGGCGTCCAGCTCCAGCCCGACCAGCCCCCACGTGCCGCAGGAGACGTAGGCGAAGCCCTCGCCCGCGGCCGGGACCGCGACCACCGCGGAGGCCGTGTCGTGCGAGCCCACGGCCACCACGTCCAGCGCGCGGCCCACGACCCGGGCGGCCTCCGGGCGCAGCCGGCCCACCCGGGTGCCGGGGTCGACCAGCGGCGGCAGCAGCCGCGGGTCGAGCCCCAGCGTCCGGGCCAGGTCCACGTCCCACGTGCGCTCGCGCGCGCCCAGCAGACCCGTGGTGGAGGCGTTGGTGCGCTCGGCCACGGCGGCCCCGGTCAGCCAGAAGCCGAGCAGGTCCGGCACCAGCAGCACCGTGTCGGCCACCTGGAGCAGCGGGCCCTCGGCGGCCAGCTGGAACAGGGTGTTGAACGGCAGGTGCTGCAGCCCGTTGCGCGCGAACAGCTCCGCGGCGCCGACGCGCTCGTGCACGGCGGCCACCCCGGCGGCGGTGCGGGCGTCGCGGTAGTGGAACGGCACCCCCAGCAGGCGCCGCCCGGACAGCAGCCCGTAGTCCACCGCCCAGGAGTCCACCCCCACGCTGCGGACCGCGCCCGGCGCCAGGCGCTCGGCCGCCGCCAGGCCGGCCAGGACCTGCCGGTACAGCTCCAGCACGTTCCAGCGCAGCCCGTCGGGCAGCTCCACCGGGTCGTTGCCGAAGCGCGCGACCTGCCGCGCGGCCAGGACCGGGCCCCCGTCGGCGTCCTCGAGGTGACCGAGCAGGACCCGGCCGCTCGTGGCGCCCAGGTCGACGGCCGCGAACGCCTCCTGCCCGCTCACCGCAGGAACGCGGCGGCCACGCCCGCGTCCACGGGCACGTGCAGGCCGGTGGTGTGCGACAGCTCCCCGGCGGTCAGCACGAACACCGCGGCGGCCACGTGCTCGGGCAGCACCTCGCGCTTGAGCAGGGTGCGCTGGGCGTAGTACTTGCCCAGCTCCTCCTCCGGCACCCCGTACGTCGCCGCGCGCTGGGCACCCCACCCGCCGGCGAAGATGCCCGAACCGCGCACCACCCCGTCGGGGTTGACGCCGTTGACCTTCACCCCGTACTGGCCCAGCTCGGCGGCCAGCAGCCGCACCTGGTGGGCCTGGTCGGCCTTGACCGCCGAGTAGGCGATGTTGTTCGGGCCGGCGAACACGGAGTTCTTGGAGGCGATGTAGACGACGTCCCCGCCCATGCCCTGGGCGATGAGGACCTTCGCCGCGGCCTGCGAGACGAGGAAGGACCCCTTGGCCATGACGTCGTGCTGCAGGTCCCAGTCCCGCTCGGTCGTCTCCAGCAGCGGCTTGGAGATCGACAGGCCCGCGTTGTTGACGACCAGGTCCAGCCCCCCGAAGGCCAGCACGGCCTCCTCGACCGCGGCGGCCACGGCCGCCGGGTCCGACACGTCCGCGGCCACGCCCACCGCGACGTCGGCCCCCTTCGCGCCCGCGATCTCCGCGGCCGCCTCCCGCGCCTTCGCCAGGTCCAGGTCGGCCACGACGACGCAGGCGCCCTCGGCGGCCAGCCGGACGGCGATGGCCTTGCCGATGCCGGAGGCCGCCCCGGTGACCAGCGCGATCCGGGTGGCCAGCGGCCTGGGCTTCGGCATCCGCGCCAGCTTGGCCTCCTCCAGCGCCCAGTACTCGATGCGGAACTTCTCGCTCTCGGGGATGGGCGCGTACGAGGACAGGCCCTCCGCCCCGCGCATCACGTTGATCGCGTTGACGTAGAACTCCCCGGCCACGCGGGCCGTCTGCGCGTCCCGGCCGTAGGAGAACATGCCCACCCCGGGCACCAGCACGATCAGCGGGTCGGCGCCGCGCATCGCGGGGGAGTCCGCGGTGGCGTGCCGCTCGTAGTAGGCGCGGTAGTCCGCGCGGTAGGCCTCGTGCAGCTCGTGCAGGCGCGCGGTGACCTCCTCCAGGGGGGCGCTCGCGGGCAGGTCCACCACCAGGGGCCGGACCTTGGTGCGCAGGAAGTGGTCCGGGCAGGAGGTGCCCAGCGCGGCCAGGCGGGGGTGCTCCTCGCGGGACAGGAAGTCCAGGACGACGTCCGCGTCGGTGAAGTGCCCGACCTGCGGGGCGTCGTGGCTGGCGATGCCGCGGACCACGGGCGCCAGCGCCGCGGCCCGCGCGCGCCGCTCGGCGGCGGGCAGGGCGGCGTAGCCGTCGAGCACGGGCCCGAACGGCTCGGGGCGGGAGTGCTCGGCGATGTGCGCCTCGGCGGTCTCGATGATCCAGCGGGAGTTCGCCTCGGCCTCCTCGGAGGTGTCCCCCCAGGCGGTGATGCCGTGCCCGCCCAGGACGCAGCCGACGGCGTCCGGGTGCTGCTCGTGGATCGCGGCGACGTCCAGGCCCAGCTGGAAGCCGGGCCGGCGCCAGGGCACCCACACGACCTTCCCGCCGTAGATCCGCCGGGTCAGCTCCTCGCCGTCGGCGGCGCAGGCGACGGCGATGCCGGCGTCGGGGTGCAGGTGGTCCACGTGCGCGGCGTCCACCAGGGCGTGCATGGCGGTGTCGATGGAGGGTGCCGCGCCCCCCTTGCCGTGCAGGCAGAAGTCGAACGCGGCGACCACCTCGTCCTCGCGCTCCACCCCCGGGTACGTCCCGCGCAGGGCGCGCACCCGGTCCAGGCGCAGGACCGCCAGGCCCTGCTCGGTCAGGGTGCCCAGGTCACCGCCGGAGCCCTTGACCCACAGCAGCTCCACCTCCCGCCCGGTCACCGGGTCGGTGCCGGTGACCTTGGCGGAGGTGTTTCCGCCGGCGTAGTTGGTGAAGCGGGGGTCGGCGCCCAGGGCGTGCGAGCGCGCGAGCAGCTGCCCGACCGCGCCCGTCGTCGTGTCCGTGGTGCTGGTGGGGCCGGTCACCGCGCTCACGCCCCCCACCCGGCCTGCCGGCCGCCGACGCGCTCGGCGGCCACGCGCTCGGCGTACCCGGAGGTCCGGAACGCGGCCACCGGGTCCTGGCCGGTCAGGCCCAGCGACTCGCGCAGCTGCGCCAGCAGCGGGCGCACGTCGGTGTGGTAGGCGTCCATGAGGACGTCGTGCGCGCCGAGGACGTCCCCGGCCCGCTGCGCCGCGCGCAGCGCCTCGCGGTCGACCAGCAGCGCCTTGGCGGTGGCCTGCTGCACGTTGGTCACCGAGCGGATCTGCCCGCCGACCTTCTCCTCGACGTTGTGGCACTGGTCGAGCATGAAGTTCACCCCCGGGCCCGCCGGGTCCCACGCCGGGGCCGGCGCCAGCGCGTCCGAGCGCACGATCTCGTACATGATCCGGAACAGCTGGAACGGGTCCGCGGCACCGGCCATGAGGTCGTCGTCGGCGTAGAAGCGCGAGTTGAAGTCGAAGGCGCCCAGGCGCCCGGCGCGCAGCAGCTGCACCACGACGAACTCGATGTTCGTGCCCGGCGCGTGGTGGCCGGTGTCCAGGACGACCTTCGCGCGCTCACCCAGGGCCAGGCAGTGCAGCAGCGAGGTGCCCCAGTCCGGGACGTCGGTGGCGTAGAAGGCCGGCTCGAAGAACTTGTACTCCAGCACCAGGCGCATGTCCTCGTCCAGCAGCGCGTACACCTGCTGCAGCGAGTCGGCCAGGCGCTCCTGGCGCTCGCGCAGGTCGTCCTGACCGGGGTAGTTGGTGCCGTCGGGCAGCCACAGCTT
This sequence comes from Kineococcus terrestris, assembly GCF_041020755.1. Taxonomy (NCBI): domain Bacteria; kingdom Bacillati; phylum Actinomycetota; class Actinomycetes; order Kineosporiales; family Kineosporiaceae; genus Kineococcus; species Kineococcus terrestris. The sequence goes on from NZ_JBEUEI010000008.1 coordinate 78,695, forward strand.
CAGCTCCTTCGAGCCGGTGGCGCGCATGACGTCCACGCACTCGGCGTGGTGGGCCACGGCCTTGGCGCGCACCCGCTCGTCCGGGTGCGTCAGCGAGCCGAGCTTGTAGTCGTCGTCCTGGAAGAGGTTGGCGTTGACCATCCCGATCGTCAGGCCGTGGTCGGCGGCGTGCGCGGCCAGCTTCCCGTAGTCGTCGACGAGGTCCCACGGGATGTGCAGCGACACGCGCGGGGCGATCCCGGTGTACCGGTGCACCTGGGCGGCGTCGCTGACCTTCTCGAAGGGGTCGCGGGGGGTGCCGGGCGTGCCGAAGACCTTGAACCGGGTCCCGGAGTTGCCGAACGCCCACGAGGGCAGCTCGATCGTCTGCTGCCGCAGCGCCTCCAGCGCCGCCTGCTGCCTGTCCATGCTGTACTCCGCTCCATCGGGGGGTGCGGCGACTCTAGACCGGCCTTGACACGTTTCACAAGCATGTCGGGCGGGGGAGGTGGCAGGGTGCCGCCATGGCGACGGTGAAGCAGGTGGCGGAGCGCGCCGGGGTGTCGCTGGGGACCGTCAGCAACGTCCTCAACCGCCCCGAGGTCGTCTCCGAGGCGCTGCGCGAGCGCGTGCTGCGCGCCATCGACGAGCTGGGCTTCGTGCGCAACGAGTCCGCCCGCCAGCTGCGCGCCGGCGTCAGCCGCACCGTGGCCGTCGTCGTCCTCGACGTGGCCAACCCCTTCTTCACCGACGTCGTCACCGGCGCGGAGGCCCTGGCCGAGGAGCACGACGCCCTCGTCGTCGTCTGCAACAGCGGCGGCTCCACCCACCGCGAGGCCGGGCACCTGCGCCGCCTGGCCCAGCAGCGCCCCCTCGGGCTGCTGCTGAGCCCCGTCGAGGACGACGACGACGACCGCGCCCCGCTGCTGGAGGCGCTGCGCCGGCAGGGCACCGCCGTCGTCCTCGTCGACCGCGGCGCCACCGGCGAGGGCGGCTGGTCCGTCTCCGTCGACGACCGCCTCGGCGGCCGCGTGGCCGGGCGGCACCTGGCGGACCTGGGGCACCGGCGGGTCGCCTTCGTCGGCGGCCCCCTCGGCCTGCGGCAGGTCGCCGACCGCCTGGCCGGGCTGCGCGAGGCGCTGGCCGGCGCCGGCCTGCCCGCGCCGGAGGTCCTCGAGGTCCCCGAGCTGTCCGTGCGCGCCGGCGCCGAGGCCGCCGCCCGGCTGCTGGCGCGCCCCGCCGGCGAGCGGCCCAGCGCCGTCTCCTGCGCCAACGACCTGCTCGCCCTCGGCGCCCTCAACGAGTGCGTGCGCCGCCGCGTCGCCGTGCCCGCCGAGCTGGCCGTCGTCGGCTACGACGACATCGACTTCGCCGCCACCGCCAGCGTGCCGCTGACCTCGGTGCGCCAGCCGCGCGCCCAGCTGGGCCGCACCGCCGTGCAGCTGCTGCTGGAGCAGGTCGCCGGCCGCCCGGCCCGCCGCGTCGTCTTCGACCCCGAGCTCGTCGTGCGCGCCTCCACCGCCGCTCAGGAGCCGTCGCCGCCGGCGCCCCCGAGCCCCCCGCCCTCCAGGCCCTCGCGCACCTCAAGGCCCAGGTCCGCGGCCAGCAGCGGCGCCAGCAGCAGCAGCTGATCCGGGTCCACCACCGCCCCGCGCAGACTGCCCACCCCCGCCAGCGCCGACAGCCGCACCCCGCGCAGGTCCACGTCCGCCAGCCGCGCCCCCTGCACGTCCAGCGCTCCCACCCGGCAGCCCGGCAGCGCCACCCGCGCCGCGCTCGCCCCCGCCAGGTCCAGCTCCTCCACGCTGCACCCGCGCAGCACCACGTCGGCCAGGTCCGCCCCGCGCAGGTTCACGTACCCCAGCCGGCAGTCCACCAGCTCCACCGAGCGCCACGTCGCGTCGTACAGCTCCGCCGACCCCAGCCGCGAGCGCTCCAGCCGCACCCCGGCCCAGTCCGTCCCCGCGCCGGAGACCACCGGCACGTCCAGGTCGGCGACCTCCACGTCCCGCCAGCGCGCCGAGCGCCACCGCGCCTCCCGGGCACGCACCCCGCGCAGCCGGCACTCGCGCACCGCACCGCCGGCCACGTCGAGCACGTCCACGTGCAGGTCCGCGAACTCCAGCGCCTCCGGCTGCGCGCGCGGGCCCAGGTCCCCGGGCAGCCCCACCGCCAGCTCGGGCAGCCGCAGCGGCTCCAGCCGGGGCCCGCCGCCCCGGGCCGGGCTCACAACCAGCCCCGCCGTCGGAACAGCGTGAACAGCAGGACGCTGACGCCCAGCATGAGGGCGAGCGCGAACGGGTAGCCCCACGCCCACCCCAGCTCCGGCATCACCTCGAAGTTCATGCCGTACACGCCGCCCACCACCGTGGGGGCGAAGAGGATCGCCGCCCACGCGGAGATCTTCTTCACCTCCTCGCTCTGGGCGTAGCTGGCCTCCGTCAGCGAGCGCATCTCCTCGTTCTGCCGCTGCGCCACCAGCGTCGCGTTGACCGTGAGGATGTCGCGCAGCATCACCCGGAAGCCCTCGATGCGCTCGGTCGCCACCGTCACGTGGTCGGCCACATCCCGCAGGTGGCGCTGCAGCTCCTCGTCCACCCGGTACTTGGCGAACCCCGCGCTCAGCCCCGCCAGCATCTGCGTCAGCGGCGCCACCGCCCGCTGGAAGTCCACGACCTCCCGGGACAGCTCGTAGATGCGCCGCGACACCGCCGGGTCGCCCCCGAACACCTGGCTCTCGATCTCGTCGACGTCCTGCTCCAGCCCCCGCAGCACCGGCGCGAACCCGTCGACCACCACGTCCAGCACCGCGTACAGCACCGCCTCGGTGCCCAGCGCCAGCAGCTGCGGCTGCTCCTCCATCCGCCGCCGCACCAGCGCCAGGTCCGGCGACTCGGCGTGCCGCACGGTGATGACGAAGTCCGGGCCGATGAAGACGTGCAGCTCCCCGAACTCCACCTCCTCGCGCTCGTCCACGTACCGGGCTGCGCGCAGCACCACGAACAGGGTGTCCCCGTACCGCTCCAGCTTGGGGCGCTGGTGCGCCAGCACCGCGTCCTCCACCGCCAGCTCGTGCAGGCCGAACTCGGCCGCCAGCGACTCCAGCTCGTCCTCCGCCGGCCGGTACAGGCCCATCCACGCGAACGAGCCCTCCTGCGCGGTGTCCTCCGCGCGCAGCAGCGCGAACGTCTCGCCCAGCGACCCGGGCGAGGCCACCCGCCGCCCGTCCCGGTAGACCCCGCTGTCCACCAGGCTGCGCCGCCCGAAGGTCGCGGCCGGGATCGCGCCGTCGTGCACCAGGTCGCGCGCCCGCTCGATCTCCGCGCGCGGGCCGGTGCGGCGCCCCGGTGCCGGGCGCGGCAGCCGGCGGCCCCTCACCACGCGCCCACCCCGGCGCCCACCCGGGCACCCGGCCCGGCGCCCAGCCTCGCGATCACCGGCTCACCCCCACGCCCGCAGACCCTAGTCTGCGGCGGGCGAGCGCCCGCCCCGGCGGCGGCGCCCCGCGAGCACCCCACCACCGCGCGAGAGGCACGACGTACCGGCATGGGCACCGAGCACCAGACCCCTCCCACCCCCGACAGTTCCCCGACCGCGCAGCGCCCGGCGCCCCGCCTCGGCTGGCGCCTGCACGGCGACGGCCGCCACGTCGCCCCCGGCGAGGTCGTCGCCCCCGACGAGCGGCTCAGCTGGTGGCGCACCACCGGCATCGGCGCCCAGCACGTCGTGGCCATGTTCGGCTCCACCGTCCTCGTGCCGGCGCTGACCGGCTTCCCGGCCTCCGCGACGCTCTTCTTCTCCGCGGTGGGCACGGTCCTGTTCCTGCTGCTGACCGGCAACCGGCTGCCCAGCTACCTGGGCTCCTCCTTCGCCTTCATCGCGCCGATCCTCGCCGCCTCCGCCACCGCGGGACCGGCCGTCGCCGCCGGAGGGGTCCTGCTCACCGGTGCCCTGCTCGCCCTCGTCGGCGCCGTCGTCCACCTCACCGGCGCCCGCTGGATCGACGCCCTCATGCCGCCCGTCGTCACCGGCAGCATCGTCGCCCTCATCGGCCTCAACCTCGCCCCCGCCGCGTGGGGCAGCTGCGGCGAGGACGGCACCTGCTCGGGCTTCCGCGCCTCGCCCGGCACCGCCCTGGCCACCCTGGCCGCGATCGTCCTGGCCACGGTCCTCTTCCGCGGGCTGCTCGGGCGCCTGGCGATCCTCCTCGGCGTCGTCGTCGGCTACGGCGTGGCCGCCTTGCGCGGCGAGGTCGACACCACCCCCGTCGCCGAGGCCGCCTGGATCGGCTGGCCGGAGTTCACCGCCCCCGCCTTCGACGCGAGCGTCCTGGCGCTCTTCCTGCCCGTCGTCTTCGTGCTCGTCGCCGAGAACGTCGGCCACGTGCGCTCCGTGGCCGCCATGACCGGCCGCGACACCGGCCCCCTCACCGGCCGCGCCCTGCTCGCCGACGGCCTGGCCACCACCCTGGCCGGCACCGGCGGCGGCTCCGGCACCACCACCTACGCCGAGAACATCGGCGTCATGGCCGCCACCAAGGTCTACTCCACGGCCGCCTACTGGGTCGCCGCCGGCGCCGCCCTCCTGCTCAGCCTCTCGCCCAAGTTCGGCGCCCTCGTCGCCACCGTCCCCGCCGGCGTGCTCGGCGGCGCCGCCACCCTGCTGTACGGGATGATCGGCGTCCTCGGCGCCCGCATCTGGGTCCAGCACCGCGTCGACTTCTCCGAGCCGGCCAACCTCACCACCGCGGCCGTCTCCCTCGTCGTCGGCATCGCCAACTACACCGTCGTCACCGACGGCGGCCTGCAGTTCGAGGGCATCGCGCTGGGCACCGCCGCCGCCATCGCCACCTACCACCTCATGCGGGCCGTCGGCCGCCTGCGCGGCACCACCACGCCCGACGAGACCAGCGCGACCCAGCCCCTGGGCACCCCGTGAGTCCCGGCTGGCTGCGCCCCGCCGGGGACGTGGCCCTGGCCGTCCTGGCCGCCGCCGTCTCCGTCGGCCTCGGCATCGAGCGCACCGACGCCTGGGACCCGCCCACCGCCACCGTCGTCCTCCTCGTCGTCCTGGCCGCGGTCCTCGCCGTCGCCTCCACGACGTGGTCGGCGGTCGCGGGCGTGCGCTCGCGGCGGCGCGGGGCGCGGCGGGAGGTGCTGGACCGGCTGCTCAGCGGCGCGCTGTGGGCGGTGGTCGACCTGACCGGCCGCGACGCCCGCGAGCTGGCCACCGCGGCCTACCGGGTGCGCGGGGACCGGCTGGTGCGGCTGCACCGGGTGCGGGCCCGCCGCCGCCCGGGCGCGTCCGGCACGGCGTGGGCGGTGGGGCAGGGGGTGCTGGGGCGCAGCGTCGCCGAGGGTCGCGTCGTGGCCGTCGACCTGGCCGCGACCCCGCAGGAGGGCAGGGGCTCCCTCGGTGACGAGGCGTGGGGGCGGCTGCGCGGCCTGCACGAGGTCGTCGTGGCGGTGCCCGTCGTGGACGACGCGGGGGAGTCCTCCCGCGTGGTCGGGTGCGTGGTGCTGGACGGCCCGGCGGGGTCGCTCGAGCAGCTGACGACGCCCGCGGTCCTGGGCGTCCTCGAGGCCGCCGGCGCGCTGCTGCTGGAGGTCGACGGGAGGGCGGCCGCGCGCAGCACCTCTGTCTCTTCGCATACTATAGCACAAGGCGAAAACGCCTCTGGCGCGACCGCTCTGCAGCGGTCGCTGGACCGCCTCGACGGGACGGGCTGACCTCCCGCAGCGGCCCGGGGGACACTCCCCGGGTGCACCTGCCACCCCTGGTCGACCCGGCGCCCGCGCTGACCGCGGCGGAACGCCGCCGCTACGCCCGGCAGCTCCTGCTGCCCGAGGTGGGGGAGGTGGGGCAGCGGCGGCTGAAGGCCGCCCGGGTGCTCGTGGTGGGCGCCGGCGGGCTGGGGTCACCGGCGCTGCTGTACCTGGCCGCGGCGGGCGTCGGCACGCTCGGCGTCGTCGACGACGACGTGGTGGAGGAGTCCAACCTGCACCGGCAGGTCGTCCACGGCAGCGCCGACGTGGGACGGGCGAAGGTGGACAGCGCCGCGGACGCCCTCGCGGCCGCCAACCCGCTGGTGCGGGTGGTGCGGCACCGCGAGCGGATGACACCCGCCAACGCCGACGCCCTCGTCGCCGGCTACGACCTCGTCCTGGACGGCTCGGACACCTTCGCCACCCGCTACGTCGTCAACGACGCCTGCGTGCGCACCGGCACGCCGTGGGTGTGGGGCGCGGTCCTGCGCTTCGACGGGCAGGCCGCGGTCTTCTGGCCCGGCCGGGGGCCGGTCTACCGCGACGTCTTCCCGGTGCCGCCCCCGCCCGGCACGGTGCCCTCCTGCGGCGAGGCGGGCGTCCTGGGCGGCGTGTGCGCCGCCGTGGGAGCCGTGATGGTCACCGAGGCGGTCAAGCTCGTCACGGGGGCCGGGCACCCGGCGGTGGGGCGCGTGCTCGTCCTGGACGCCCTGGCGGGCTCGTGGCGGTCGCTGGAGGTGCGGCCCCGGTCCGCGCCCCCGGCGACCACCGGGACGGCCCCGGGGGAGCGGGGGGGCGCGGAGGGGCCGGCGGCCGTCCCGGCCGGTGAGGACGAGCTGCCGGAGACGACGGTGGCGCAGCTGGCCGCCGCGCTGGCCGGGCCGCGACCCCCGTCGGTGGTCGACGTGCGCGAGGCGGAGGAGCACGCGGCGGCGGCGATCCCCGGGGCGCTGCTCGTGCCGCTGGCGTCGCTGGACGCCGCCGCGCTGCCGGACGGGCCGGTGGTGCTGCACTGCGCGGCCGGCCAGCGGTCCGCGACCGCCCTGCGCCGGGTGCGGGAGCAGGGCCGGCGCGACGTGACTCACCTGGCCGGGGGGATGGCCGCCTGGGTCAGCGCCGGCGAGGAGGTCGTCGGCAGCGACCGGGCCCGCTGAGCGAGCTCCGCGCCGACGCCGTCGCGCACGAAGGAGGCGGTCAGGGCCGCCAGGGCGGTCCCGAGGACCGCGGCGGCGAGGACGACGGGGACCGCGGGGACGAGGGCGACGGCCAGCGCGGCGGCCTGCGCCCCGGCCACGACGCGGCGGAACTGGCTGTGCGGCAGCGGTGCGCGCAGCGCCGGCCGCACGCGGGCCAGGGCGGCGTAGCCGTAGCGCATGAGACCGAGCAGGAGGACCCAGGGGCCGACGACGGTGGCGGCCAGCACCGAGAGGACCAGCAGGAGGGCCGCGTCGGACTGCATGTCCAGCTCGGCGCCGTGGTCGGTGGAGGTGCCGGTGCGGCGGGCTACGAACCCGTCGAGGGCGTCCAGCGCGGCCGCGGGCACGAGCAGCGCCGTGAGCGTCCACGAGCGCGCGTCACCGCCCTCGGCCAGGGCGACGAGAGTCCCGGCGGCGACCGTGCCCGCCAGCGCCAGGCGCGTCAGCGTCACCGCGTCCGCCGGGGTGGTGCGCCGCCCGCGCAGCGGAGGCACGGCCACGGCCGCGACGACGGCCGCGCCCAGGACGACGGCAGGGACGGCCCAGCGGACCGGAACCCCAACCACGAGGAGGGCGGACGCGCCGACCTGACCGGCGACGGCGAGGAGGACGGCTCTCACCGGATCAGGTGACCACGGTCCTACGGTCTTCGCCATCTGTGTTCACATACTATAGGCCTTGTCGTAACCTCACCGATGCCCGACGACTACAGCCCCGAACGCCCCAGAACCGCGGTCAGGTGCTCGCGCATCGCCGTCTCCGCCCGGCGGGGGTCGTCGTCGGTGACGGCGTCGAGGATCCGCCGGTGCTCGGCGGCGCTGGGCCCGGGGTCGAGGGGGGAGCGGGCCGCGGCGAAGCGGGCGCGCTGCATCTGCCCGGACAGGGCGGCGAACGCGGCGGCGAGGTGGACGTTGCCGCAGCGCTCGGCCAGGAGGGCGTGGAAGCGCTCGTCGGCGACCTGCCACTCGCGCACCGCGGCGCTGTCCTCGCGCCGCTGCCGGGCGGCGACCTCGAGCACGGCGGTGGTGCGCTCCAGCTCGCGCAGCAGGTCCGCCGACGAGCGGCGCGCAGCCCCGGCCGCGAGGGCCGGTTCGAGGACGATCCTCGCCTCGAGCAGCTGGCGCCGTTCGTCGTCGGTGGGCAGGGGGGCGACCTGGTAGCCCTTGAGGGCCTCGCGGCGCACCAGGCCGGTGTGCTCCAGGCGCGCCAGGGCCTCCCGCAGGGGGGTCTGGCTCACGTCGAGCTCGCGCGTGAGGACGGCGATGTTCAGCGGCTCACCGGGGGCGCGCGTCCCGGCCAGGAACTCCTCCAGCAGGATGTCGTGGACCTTGTCGGCCAACGGTTGCCGGGTGGACCGTTCCCGGGACACGCGCCCCTCCCTCGTCTCGGCGCAGCTTCAGCGCAGCTCGCGGGTCGTCACTCGGCGATGGGGGAGGGCCCCAGCTCGTCGAGCAGCTCCTGCATCTTCTTGTAGGCCTTGTTGCGGTAGTCGATGAGCGCGGCCAGCTTCTCCGGCTCGAGCTCGAGGAACCCCGAACCGGTCTTGGTGCCGTACTTGCCGGCGGCGACGAGCTCGAGGAGGTTGCCGGGCGCGGACAGCCGCTCGCCGAAGTGGTCCTCCAGGACCTTGAAGCCCTTGGCGTACACGTCCAGGCCCGCCATGTCGGCGATCGCGAACGGCCCGAAGAACGGCAGGCGGAAGCCGAAGGTGGTGGAGACGATGGTGTCGACGTCCGCGGGGGTGGCCACGCCCTCCTCGACGACCGTCATGGCCTCCTTGAGCAGGACGTACTGCAGGCGGTTCAGGACGAAGCCGGGCACGTCCTTGACCTGGGCGCCGCGACGGCCGGCGCGGGTGAGCAGCTCGTCGATGATCGGCAGGACGGCCGGGTTCGTGGCCTCGCCGGTCACCAGCTCCACGCCGGGGATGAACGGCGCCGGGTTGGAGAAGTGGACCGTGAGGAACAGCGAGGGGTCCTCGAAGGCCTCGGCGAGCACCTTGACCGGGATGGTCGAGGTGTTGGTGCCGATGATCGTGCCGGGCGCGGAGGCCTTCTCCACGCGCGAGAGGACGTCCTTCTTGACCTGCGGGTCCTCGAAGACGGCCTCCTCGACGAAGTCGACGTCGGCGACGGCCTCCTCGATGGACTCCGCCGGGTGGAAGCGCTGCTCGAGGACCTCGGTGCTGCCGGGCGCGAACAGCCCCTGGCCCTCGAACAGGCGGGACTCGTTGAGCAGGCGGTCGTAGTTGCGCCGGGTCGACTCGGCGTCGGCGTCGGCCAGCCAGACGTCGGCGCCGGCGAGCGCCAGCGACTGGGCGATGCCGCCGCCCATGTACCCGGTGCCCACCTGGGCGACGCGGGTGATCCTGTCGGTGCGGGGTGCGGTGGCCACGGGGAGTGCTCCGATCGTCGGGGTCGTCGTTGACGTGCTGCTGCTGGTGGTGCTGCGGTGCCGGTGCGGGGCGCGCTCAGGTGGAGCGCGTGCCGCGGTGGTCCGCGATCTCCTCGATCACGGCCCGGAAGTTGTGGACGTCGTGGGCGAAGCGGCCCAGGAACAGGCCGTCCACGCCCTCGGCGACCTTGGTGAACAGGCCGGGGCCGGCGCTGCCGCCGTAGAGGACGCGCGTCGTGCCGCTGCGGTGGGCCAGGGCATCGCGCAGACGGGTGGTGACGCCGACGACGTGCTCCGGCGGAGCCGGCTCGGGCTGGCCGATGGCCCAGTTGGGCTCGTAGCCGATCGCGACCTCGGCGTCCGCGGGGACGTCCTCGAGCGCGGCCAGGACCTGCGCGATCGCGCTGCGGGCGGCGTCCTCGACGTCGACGGCCACGTTCTCACCGATGCACACGAGGGGGACGAGGCCGTTGCGGGCCACGGCGGCGGCCTTGCGGGCGGTCACGATGTCGTCCTCGGCGAACATGCGCCGCCGCTCCGCGTGGCCGATCTCCACGAACCGCACCCCGGCGTCGGCCAGGGCCGCGGGGGAGACCTCGCCGGTCAGGGCGCCGTAGTCCTCCCACGAGACGTCCTGGGCGCCGACGGCGACCGGGGTGCCCCGCAGGAGGTCCACGGCGGTGGTGACGTTGAGGAAGTCGGGCACGACGAACACGTCCACGCCGCTGTCCGCCACGACCGGGCCGAGGTCGGCGACGTCGGCGAGGTAGCTGCGGGTGCGGGCGAGCGAGAAGTACATCTTCAGGCTCACGCCGACCAGGGGCCGTGGGCGCGTCGTCATGGTCCGCATCCTAGGAAGGGGTTCCGACAGGAGTGATCAGCAGGCGGAGGAGGCGTCCGCGTCGGCGTCGGTCTCGTACCCCTTGATGGCGTCGACCTTGGCGGCGGAGGCGCTGGAGGGGTCGAAGACGTAGCCGAGGAACTCCTTGGCCAGGCGGCGGGCGAGCTCCAGGCCGATGACGCGCTGGCCCAGGGCCAGCACCTGCGCGTCGTTGGAGAGCACGAGGCGCTCCACGGAGAAGGAGTCGTGCGCCACGGAGGCGCGGATGCCGGCGACCTTGTTCGCGGAGATGGCCACGCCCATGCCGGTGCCGCAGACGAAGATGCCGCGGTCGGCCTCGCCGGCGGCGATCTTGCGGGCGCCGGCGACGGCCACGTGCGGGTAGGCGGTGCCCTCGTCGCCCTTGACGCCGACGTCGATGACCTCGCTGACGCGGGGGTCCTTCTCCAGGTCGGCCTTGATGGCCTCCTTGTAGGGCAGGCCGGCGTCGTCGGCGGCGAGCACGACGCGCCAGGTGGGGGTGGGGTTCTCGCTCATGGTGTCCCTCCTCGGGGATCGGTGGGTCGGGCTGGTCTCAGAGCTGGTCGGCGACGGTGCGGGCCACCAGCGCCAGGGAGACGGCCCCGGCGTCGGGGTGGCCCAGGGAGCGCTCGGCCAGGGGCCGGGCCCGCCCGATCTGCGGGCGCAGGTCCTTGGTGGCCTCGGCGGCCTCGGTGGCCGCCTGGGCGGCCGCGGTCCACGCGGTCTTCAGGTCGTCGCCGGCCTCGACGCGGGCGGCGAGCGCCTCGGCGAAGGGGACCTGCGCGTCGACCATGGTCTTGTTGCCCACGCGGGCCCCGGCCAGGCGCTGGACGGCCTCGACGGAGGCGGTGGCGCCGGCGGCGACCTGCTGGGCGCTGGGGGCGTCCTCGTCGCCGAGGGCGTCGGCGAAGGCGTGCAGGAGCACGCCCCAGATGACGCCGGAGGTACCGCCGGCGCGGTCGGCCCAGGCGCCGCCGGCGGCGCTGAGGGTGGCGCCGGCGCCGGCCCCGGCGTCGGCGGCGCGGCGGGCGGCCTCGGCGGCGGCCACGGAGCCGTTGACCATGCCGGTGCCGTGGTCGCCGTCGCCGGCGACGGCGTCGATGCGGCCGAGCTCGGCCTCGGCGTCCTTGAGGACGTCGCGCACGGTCTCGACGATCGCGGCGACCTTCTGGCCGGCCGCGGCGGCGGCCTCGGGGGTGCCGGAGTAGTCGGCGACCTCGTCCTCGGGCACCTCGTAGCGGGGGGCGGGGGTGGTCTCGATGACCGGGCCCACGGACATCGCCGGGCACTGGGCCGGCGCGGTCCAGAGGGTCTCCAGCTCCTCGTCCAGCCAGGTCACGGTCAGCGAGGCGCCGGCCATGTCCAGGGAGGTGACGAGCTCGCCGACCTGCGGGGCGACGATCTCGTAGCCGGCGGCGCGCAGGCGCTGGGCGATGGGGCCGTAGAGGAGGAACAGCTCCTCGTACTTGGTGGAGCCCAGACCGTTGACGAGGACGGTGATGCGCCCGCTGTCGGGGGCGTCCTCGGGCTTGCCGTCCAGGACGCGCTGGACGAGCAGCTCGGCGATCTCGTCGGGGGTGCCGATGGGCTCCTCGGAGATGCCGGGCTCGCCGTGGATGCCCAGGCCGACGCCCATGTGGCCCTTGGTCACGGTGAACAGGGGCTCGGTCTCGCCGGGCAGGGTGCAGCCGGCGAAGGCGATGCCCATGGAGCGGGTCAGGTCGTTGGCGCGGTTGGCGGCGCGCACGACGCCGTCGAAGTCGTAGCCGGCCTCGGCGGCCGCGCCGGCGATCTTGAAGGCGACGACGTCGCCGGCGATGCCGCGCCGCTGGCCGTTGGCGCCCTGGCCCTCGGAGGCGACGTCGTCGGTGACGACGACGAGCTCGGCGGGGATGCCCTCGGCGCGCAGCCGCTCGGCGGCCAGGCCGAAGTTGAGGATGTCGCCGGCGTAGTTGCCGAAGCCGAGGACGACGCCGCCGCCGCGGTTGGCGGCCTTGGCCACGTCGTAGACCCAGCGGGTGGAGGGGGAGGCGAACACGTTGCCGCACACGGCGCCGTCGGCCAGGCCGGGGCCGACGTAGCCGGCGAAGGCGGGGTAGTGCCCGGAGCCGCCGCCGACGACCACGGCGACCTTGCCCTCGGGGGTAGCGGTGGAGCGGACGACGCCGTGCGGCACGGGCTGCACGTACTGCGCGTACAGGTCGGTGAAACCGGCCGTCGCGTCGTCCACGAACGAGGACGGGTCCCCGAAGATCTTCGTCATGTCGAACGGTCTCCTTCGATCGCTCAGAGGGCGCGGAACGGCGCCCAGGCGGTCTGCTTGGGCAGGACGCGGCGGATGTACTCGCGGTTGGTGGCACCGACGCTGATGCTGTCGCCGCCGTAGTGCTCCACGCAGAAGGTGCCGCGGAAGCCGGAGTCGACGGCGAGCTTGATGGCCTTGCGGTAGTTGATGGTGCCGAACTCCAGCGGGGCGGGGTGCGTGCGCACGGAGCCGGTGGTGGGCTCCTCGTCGCGGTAGTAGTTCTTCAGGTGCCAGTAGTTGGTCAGCGGGAGGGTCTTGGCGGCGATCTCCTCCCAGCTCTCGACCGGGCGGTGCAGGCGGACGATGTTGCCCCAGTCGGGGTTCAGGCCCACGTTCTCCATGCCGACCTCGTGCACGAAGCGGACCATGGAGTCGGCGGTGCCCAGGTAGGTGTCCTCGTACATCTCCAGGGAGATCTGCACGCCCACCTCCTGCGCGTGCACGGCGAGCTCCTTGATCCGGGCGACGGCGGTGGCGCGGGCCTCGGGCGAGGGGTCGTCGGCGTAGCCGGGCTCGAGCCAGAACCACAGCGCCTTGGCCTGCGCGGGGGTGAAGGCGCGCATGAAGCCGAAGTTGACCAGCGGGATGCCGATGGCGGCGCAGGCGTCGATGGCCCGGTGGGAGTACGCGAGGTTCTCCTGCCAGTGCTCGGGGTCCATCACGCTGCGGCGGGAGGTGGAGAAGGCGGGGATGCTCAGGCCGGCGCCGCGCACGGTGCGGGCGAACTCCTGCAGCCGCTCGGGCGACAGGTCGGCGATGCGGATCCAGGTGTCGGTGGGGTCGATGCTGGTGTAGCCGGCGTCGACCATGACCTCCAGGGTCTCGGCCCAGCCCTCCGCGCTCTGCTCCTGGACCGTCGTCCCGTCGGCCAGCACGTGGGGGTGCGGCATCATCGGGACGGTGATCGGCCAGTTCTCGCGGGTGAGGACGTCGGGGTAGCCGTCGAACACGCTGGTGCCCGTCGTGCTGGTGAGGCCTGCGGCGTCGTCGCTCGTGCTCACTGATCGCTCCATCGAGGTCGTGTCGGGTGGTCGCGGCTGATTGTATAGAAAATCTGCTCAGAACCGTCGCTCAGGGTCCCTCCGGGACGTCCTCCTGTCAACGGGCCGCCACCTGCGCGGGTGCCCCCGGGGCGCCGGGCCCGGGCGCGCCGGGTCCGGGGGCGGCCCGCGAGCGCACCCGCTCCAGGTGCCGGCGCATGGCCTCGGCGGCCGCGGCGGGGTCCCCGGCGGCCACGGCGGCCACGACGGCCTCGTGCTCGGCGACGCTCTCGGCGGCGTCGGGGACCTCCTCCTCGACCTGGTGCAGGCGCTGCACGAAGCCGCGCACGGCGTCCAGGGTGCGGACCATGAAGGGGTTGGCGGTGCCCTCGGCGAGCAGCTCGTGGAAGGCCCAGTCGGCGCGCAGGTACTCCTTGAAGACGGGGTAGCCGGGGCCGGTGGGGGCCGCGCGCTGGGCCTCGACGGCCGCGCGCAGGCGGGCGACGAAGGCGCCGTCGGCGTCTGCGGCGGCGCGGGCGCAGGCGTGGGCGGCGATGCCGGGCTCCACGAGGACCCGCACGTCGACGAGCTGGTCGAGCTCGCGCTCGGACAGCAGCGGGGCGGCGCGGTAGCCGCGGCGGGCCGAGCGCACGACCAGGCCGGTGCCCTCCAGGCGGGCCAGGGCCTCGCGCACGGGGGTGGCCGAGACGCCGAGGCGGTAGGCCAGCGTCTGGGTGCGCAGCGGCGAGCCGGGCTCGACGCCGCGGCTCATCAGCAGCTCCAGCAGGGCGTCGTGGACGCTGTCGGTCAGGGCGGCCCGCCGGCCCGCGTCCGCGGCGTCCGCGGCGTCGAGACCGGGCGCCTCGTCCACCTCGTCGGGGGCGGCGTCGATGTCGTCCACGGCGCCGGACGCTACCGGGCGGACGCCGCGGGCGCTCCGGGCGGTGGCCGGGCCGGTCACCTACGGTGGGCGCCGTGGACGCCGAGCAGCCCGCCCCGATGACCGTCGAGCCGTCCGCGGCCGCGCAGGAGGAGGTCGTCGGCCTGTGCCGGGACCTGCTGCGCATCGACACCTCCAACTTCGGCGACGGCTCCGGGCCCGGTGAGCGGGCGGCGGGCGAGCACGTGGCCGGCCTGCTGCACGAGGTGGGCCTGGACCCGGAGTACGTGGAGGGCTTCCCCGGCCGCGGCAACGTGGTGGTGCGCATCCCGGGGGACCCGGCGGGCACGGCGGCGCGGGGCGCGCTGCTGCTGCACGGGCACCTGGACGTGGTGCCGGCGCGGGCGCAGGACTGGTCGGTGCCGCCGTTCAGCGGTGAGCTGGTCGACGACTGCCTGTGGGGGCGCGGGGCGGTCGACATGAAGGACATGGACGCGATGCTGCTGGCGGTGGTGCGCGAGCTGGCCCGCACGGGCCAGCGCCCGCCGCGCGACCTGGTGGTGGCGTTCCTGGCCGACGAGGAGGCCGGCGGCGTGCAGGGGGCCAGCTGGCTGGTCGACAACCGGCCGGAGCTGTTCGAGGGCGTCAGCGAGGCCGTCAGCGAGGTCGGCGGCTTCTCCGTGGACCTGGCCGGCCGGCGCGCCTACCTGCTGCAGACGGCGGAGAAGGGCATCGCGTGGCTGCGGCTGGTGGCGCACGGGCGCGCCGGGCACGGCTCGCAGGTGGGCACCGACAACGCGGTGACGCGCCTGTGCGAGGCGGTGGCGCGCATCGGCGCGCACACCTGGCCGATCGAGTACACGGCGACGGTGCGGCAGTTCCTCGAGGGCGTCTCGGAGATCACCGGGGTGGCCTTCGACGAGGACGACCCCTCGGCGCTGCTGCAGCAGCTGGGCACCACCGCGCGCTGGGTCGGCGCGACCCTGCAGAACACGGCGAACCCCACGGTCCTGGAGGCCGGGTACAAGCACAACGTCATCCCGGGCACGGCGACGGCGCTGGTGGACTGCCGGTTCCTGCCCGGCCGGCAGGACGCGCTGCTGGAGACGGTGCGCGAGCTGGCCGGCACGCGCGTGGACGTGGAGGCGCTGCACCTGGACACCGCGCTGGAGACGCCGTTCGGCGCCCCGCTGGTGGAGCGGATGCGGCAGGCGCTGGAGCTGGAGGACCCCGGCGCGGCGGTGCTGCCGTACTGCCTGTCCGGCGGCACCGACAACAAGTCGTTCTCCCGGCTGGGGATCCGCGGGTACGGGTTCGCGCCGCTGCGCCTGCCGGCCGGCCTGGACTTCGCGGGCATGTTCCACGGGATCGACGAGCGGGTGCCGGTGGACGCGCTGCGCTTCGGGGTGCGGGTGCTGCAGCGGTTCGTCGCCACCGCCTGAGAGCGCGGCTCACGCGCCGGGTTCGTCCTCGACGACCACGAGCAGGTTCTGCTGCGGATCGCGGAAGGTGAACACCGGCGGGGCGGAGTCCAGGCGCAGCAGCTCGTCGACGTCCGCGCCGCCGACCCGACGGTCGAGCCGGGGACCGGCGAGCTCAGCGGTCCCCGCCGCACGCGTTCGCGCCGGTCCGGTCGGCGGGTCAGGGCTGTCAGGGTGCCGGGGAGAGCGCCCGCAGCGCCGCGTAGGAGGCGTTGCCTGCCGCGGCGGTGCGCAGCTCGTGGGCGGTGGCGTCCAGGTACTGCTGGGAGGTGACCAGGCTGCGGTGGCCCAGCAGGCGCATCACCTCCACGGCACTGCCGCCGGCGGCCACGACGCGGGTGGCGAAGGTGTGCCGCAGGGCGTGCACGAGGGCGCCGCGGGCGACGCGGTCGTGGACACCGGCGTGCCGGTAGGCGCGCCGCACGAGGTACTGCAGCTGGTCGCGGGTCAGGGCCCGGCCGCGGGCGTCCACGAACAGGGGCGCGTCGGCGGGCAGGGCGCGGGGGCGGGGCAGGCGCTGGGCCCTGGTGCGCAGGTAGACGTCGACGACGTCGGTCAGGGCGGTCTCCACGGGGACGCTGCGTTCCCGCTCGCCCTTGCCGCGCACGTGCAGGCGCTGCTCGCCGCGGGCGCCGACGAGGTCGCCCACGCGCAGGCCCAGCAGTTCCGCGCTGCGCACCCCGGTGACCAGCAGGGTGGCCACCACGGCCAGGTCCCGCTCGGGCCACGGGTCGCGCGCGGTGGACGGGCCGGTGGCCACCGCCGCCAGCAGCACCTCCGGGGTTCCCTCGCCCCGCAGGGGTTTGGGGTTCGTGGAGGCCGGCCGGGGGCGGTGCACGCCCGCCATCGGGTTTCCCGCCAGCAGTTCCTCGGCGACGAGGAAGTCGCACAACCCGTTCCACGTCGACCAGCAGCGGGCGATGGAGCTGCGGGCGTGGTCCACGGCGAAGTCGGCGAACGCCGCGCGGACCGCCCGGACGCTCAGGTGCCCCAGCACCAGGTCGGCGGGGGAGCAGGCCGCAGCTGGGGCCAGGCGCTGAGCGATGGCGGCCACGTCGCGGCGGCGGGCGGCCAGGGTGTGGGGGGAGTCCTTGCGGGGCAGGCGGGCCTCCTCGTACGCCGCGACGGCGTCCGCCAGGGGAGTGGTCCCGTTCCGCACCCCGTCGTCCGGCGTCGGGGGAGTCACACCACCAGCGTAGGCGAAGATCGCCCGCGGTGCAAGCAGATGTGTTGCGCTGCAACGGTTGTCAGCTGACAACGGGCCGGGGGAGTTCCGCGGGCTCGCGAGGTTTCCCGCATAATCGCTGTTATGCGGAACTCGCGGAGCGGGGCCCGGGCGTCGTGACCGACCCGTTCCGGGCGTGGTTTCCGGGGGTCCTGCGCGGTTCCTCGTGCTCGTCGTGGTTCCTCGCCGTCGCCCGCGCCGACGCGTCGGAGCGCTGCGACGGGCGGATCGACGCCCGGGGATCCGACGGCCGGTACCTGCGGGACGCCGTGGACGGCCGTCCGGCGTACCACCGGCGCGGTGATCGCTCGTGGCGGCGCTGGAGGAACGCGCGTCCCGCACCGGCGCGGTCGTCGCCGGCGAGACGTCAGGGCGGACGGGCCGACGCGTCGGCGACGTCGTCGTGCCGGCGTGCGCGTCGGTCGTCGCGGTCGCGCATCGACGTGGTGGACTGCGGCGACCGCGCCGATCCGCGGGTCGACCCGCGGGACGTCAGAGGCCTCGGCGGGCCCGTCGAGCCACGTCCACGTGCCGCCGATAATGCACATTATGACATTTAGGCAGTCGGCAGCGCGTCGGACCGGTCCCCTCACGTGTTGTCCTGTCCCAGTCAACGTGTCCCGATCCCACTAGACGTGTTCCTCGTCCCAGTCATCTCGTCCCAACGTCCCAGCTGCTCGTCCCGGCCGGTGCGGCTCGAGATCCGAGGCGCACCGGCGTCACCGCCTGGTGGACGACACCGACGAACCGGCGCAGGTGTTGGTCAGCTACCGACAGGACCGATACCGCGGTCGTGCCGACTTCCGTGCGGTTGACGTCACCATCACCATCAACGCAGCCCACCCACCCAGCACGTGCCTTGCTCCTCTCCAGACGCAGTGATCGACTACAGACCACGATCACCGACGACCGTCCGGAGCCCTCATGGTCACCGCCCCTCCCGCGCCCGGCACCAATCGGCGCCCCGTCGCGCTAGTCACCGGCGTCGGACGCAGCATCGGCATCGGCGCCGGCATCGCCCGCGCCCTGGCCGCCACCGGCTTCGACATCGCCTTCACCTACTACTCCCCCTACGACGCCGCGATGCCCTGGGGTGCTGAACCCGGCGCCACCGAAGCCCATCAGCGCCGACCTTCGTCAGCGCGGGGTACGGACCCTGGCCATCGAAGCCGACCTGGCCGACCCCGACAGCGCCGCCGCCGTCTTCGACCAGGTCAACACCACTCTCGGGCCCGTGCAGGTCCTGGTCATGGCCCATTGCGAGTCCGTGGCCACCGACCTGCTCACCACCACCGTGGACAGCTTCGACCGCCACTTCGCCGTCAACACCCGCGCGATCTGGCTGCTCATCCGTGAGTACGCCTTGCGGGCGAAGGAACAGGACGACAGCCACGACGCGCGCCGGCGCATCATCGCCATCACCGGCGACCACACCGTGGGACACATCCCCTACGGCGCCAGCAAGGCCGCGTTGGACCGCATCACCCTGGCCGCCGCTCACGAACTGGCCCACCTGGGGGTGCGCGCCAACGTCATCAACCCCGGCGCGGTGGACACCGGATGGATGAACGACGAGATCCGCGCCGCCGGCGCCCGCCAGACCCTGCTGGGCCGCAACGGCACCCCACAGGACACCGGTGACTTGGTGGCCTTCCTGTGCTCGGAGCAAGGTGGCTGGATCACCGGTCAGTTGATGAAGAGCAACGGCGGCTACTCCTGAGAACGCCCACCGGACCCGCTGTCAGACAGACGCCCAGCTACACCGCCAACCGCGCGGTCATCCCGCTGTCGTGGACACGCGGTCATCCCACGATCCGCGCGGTCGTGGATACCTTGCTCCACTCCCTCGGCAAGTCGGAGTGATCTTCGACAAGGACAGGTCGGACGGGACGAGCAGGCCGCCGGCCGTCTCACGCGATCTGTCCCACTGCAGGTCACGGTCGCGGAACTGGGACGAGCCGGGTGAGCACGGACACGTGTCTTCCCGCACCTGACCCCGTCCCAGCGCAGCGGCTCGCGCGAACAGGTCCGCGGCGATCGCCGTCTCGACCCCAGTCGTGCGCGGAGTGCTGCGCAGACCGCGTGCACCTCAGTCGACCGCGGCGAACAGCAAGCTGTCCTCACGATGGCCGCGGATCAGCACGTGGGAGCGCAGCAGCCCCTCCTGCTGCATGCCGATCCTGCGCAGCACCCGCTGGGAGGCGACGTTGCCCGGCCGGCATGTGGCCTCCACCCGCTCCAGCCCCAGGTCCTCCCGGGCGAAGCGCAGCACCGCCGCGGCCGCCTCGCTGGCGTAGCCCTGACCCAGTGCGCCCGGGCCAGGACGTAGCCCATCGCTCCACGCCGGTGCTCGGCGCTGGTGATCGTCACCGAGCACGCTCCGACCACGTCACCGGCGAGGGTGACCGCCCAGGTCATCGAGTCCGGGTGCTCCACCGCGGGGGCCGCGCACATCTCGTCGATGAAGGCCTGCGACTGCGCCGGGGTGTTGGGTCCCCAGTCGGTGTAGCGGCACACCTCCGGATCACCAGCGTAGGCGTGCACCGCCTCCAGGTCGTCCGGTCTGAAACTCCGCAGCAGCAGCCGTTCCGTCGCCAGTTCGCGCACCCGTGGACCCTAGGAGTGCCGCACCGTCGATCGCACGGCGGGCGGTGCGCGCCAGCGCGTGGGCGAGGGTGGTGACCTTCCACCCGCAGCGCTCACCGAAGTGGTAGTCGTCGGCCGGCACCAGCCGCTGCGCCAGGTCCGGGCGCTGTTGGGCCAGGTAGCCCCGCGCCCTGCGCGCGTGGGTGGCCGTCGAGGCGATCGTGATGCTGCCCGCCTGCTCGAGCCGGTCCAGGCAGTGCTGCACGTTCTGCCAGGTGCTGCGCGCGGCCTCCTCGACCTCGATGCGCTGCGCCGGCACCCCGAGGGCCTCCTGGGCGTAGCAGGCCATGACGCGCGCCTCGCTGGGTTCACCCGGGGCGCCGGTGCGCCCGCCGGTGAACAGCAACCGGCCGTGCTCCGGGTGCATCGAGCGCACCGCGATGTCGGTGCGCCAGCGCTGCAGCGCGTGCAACCGCCCACCGGGGCGGCTGGGACAACCGAGCACCAGCACCACGTGCGGACCTGGCACCGGCCGGGCACCGCACCCAGGGTCGCGGGGCCAGTCGCAGCGGGAGGCGTGCCACTGCGCCAGCTCGGCGACCAGGACGACCACCACGGGCAGGGCCGCGGACGACGCCAGAGCCGCCGGGAGGAACGAGCGCAGCGAGCGGGACACGCGTCGAGCCTCCGGCCACGCACCGCCGTCAGCGGGGAGGACACGCGCGGTCTGCGCTGTCGCGGACACCCCCTCCACTCCCCGCAGGTCGTGGCGATCTTCGACGCGGCCGGGACGGAGCCGGTGGTGACAGGCTTCCCTGTCGCAGCGACGATGCGGGGTGTGCGACACCCGTCCGCCGACCTGCCGTCCGACGAGCACGTGCACTCGGAGTTCTCCTGGGACGCCGTCGACGGCGACATGGAGGCCACGTGCCGGCGGGCCCTGGCACTCGGCCTCCCGGCCGTCTCCTTCGCCGAGCACGTCGACCTGACCGCGTGGGCCCTGCCGCCGGGCGGGTGGACACCGCCGGAGGGCGTGCGCGGCAGCATCGACGGGCACGGTCGCTTCCTGGGCGCCCCGCTCGACGTCGAGGCCTACCGGGCCTCGGTCGAACGGTGCCGCGCCCTGTTCCCCGACCTGCTGGTCCGCTGCGGCATCGAGCTGTCGGAGGGGCACTGGCACCCCGGCGCCGTCCGCGACCTGCTGCGTCACGGCTTCGACCGGGTCGTCGGGTCGGTCCACGCCCTGGACGACCTGCGGACCCCCGGTGAGCACGTCGAGGTCGACGTGGGCTACACCCAGCGCGCGGCGCTCGACGTCGTCGCGGCGTACCTGGCCGAGGTGCGGGCGATGGCGGCCGGCGACGCCCCGTTCGAGGTCCTGGGGCACATCGACTACCCGCTGCGGTCCTGGCCGGCCGACGCCGGTCCCCTGCCCTGGGACCGGATCGAGGAGCAGGTGCGCGACACCCTCACCGTCCTGGCCGCCTCGGGCCGCGCGCTGGAGGTGAACACCTCGCTGCCGATGGACCTGCGCGTCGTCACCTGGTGGCGCGAGGCCGGCGGCGGAGCGGTCTCCTTCGGCAGTGACGCCCACAGCCCCGGTGCGCTCGCGCGGAACTTCCGCGACGTCGCGGCCGCCGTGGCCGCGGCCGGGTTCGGCCCCACGGGCGATCCCACGGCCTTCTGGGGACGTTCCTGAGCCCCTCCGGAGGTGCACCGCCCTGGAGCTGCGCCGCTCCTCCGCGCCCGCCCGTCAGGTGTCGCAGACGGTGCGCAGCACCTCCGTGCAGGTCCGGCCGGCGGCCGCCGCGTCCACGGGCGCCCAGTGGCGCACCCCGAAGGCCAGCTCGGCCGCGGCGACAGCGATCAGGCTGAGCTCGAACTGCCCCGGGTCCGCTACCTCGCACGCTGCCTCCAGCAGCCGCGCGGTGCAGGAGTCCTCTCCCCGCAGCGCCGAGTGCACTGTCAGGGTCGCCAGGTCGTGCAGGCGGCTGCCGTGCCCCAGCGCCTCCACGTCGACCACACCGCTCAGGCGCCCGTCCACCAGCAGCACGTTGCCCTCGCTGAGGTCCCCGTGGACCAGGTCGTCCTCCGGCAGCACGACGCCGTGCAGGTCCCGGCTCATCGCGGCGACCGCGGCGGCGAACGCCGCACCCTCACCGGAGGAACCCGCGACGGTGGACAGGTGCCCGTGGGCGTCCTCGAAGACGACGGCGCGGTCGGTGCGCGACCACGCGCACCCACCGGGTGGCGCCGCCCCGGCGTGGGAGTCCAGCAGGGGCAGGACCTCGTCCAGCCAGGAGCGGGTGATGCGCTCGGCCGGCGCGCCGGGCAGCACCTCCTGCAGCTGGTAGGGCCAGCCCTGCGGGGTGCGGCCGCTGGCCAGCCACGCCGGGGTCGGCCACCCGGCCGCGCGCAGCGGCCCGAGGAGCTGCCCGGCGGCCAGCACGTCCGGTGCCCGGCCCGGATCGGCGCTCCACTTCAGCACCGCCGGACCCCGGCGGGGATCGCGCACCAGGGTGGCGCCGGACTGGAACCCACCGGCCAGCGCCCGCTGGACGCGGTAGTCCCAGCCGTGCACGTGGTCCACCCGCGCCAGGACCCGCTCGGTCGCCCTCGTCCGCGCGGTGCTCACGCCGGTGACCGCAGCAGGTCCCGGGCAGCGCGGACCAGTGCCGCGTTGCCGGCGGCCGGTGAGCCGTCGGGCAGCACCAGCACGTCCTCCAGCCCGATCCGGGTCGCCAGGCCCCGGCCTCCGGCCAGGCGCAGCGCTGCCCAGGTGCTCGTGCCCTCCCCGTGCAGCAGGACCGGTACCTCCCGGCCCCCGTCGCGCTGGGCGCGTCGCACGAGGCGCAGCAGCTCCTCGGCCCGTGGCTGCACCTCGCGCTCGTCGGGCCCGTCGGGCAGTTCCAGCAGCACCCGCAGGCACCGGTCCCGGTGCGGCGACGCCAGCCACGCCCCGGCTCCCGCGGGGTGCCACAGGCCGGCCTCGACGCCGACGCCCAGGTCCAGCAGCGTGCCGGCGACGTCGTCGGCGCCGTCCTCGTGCCAGTTGACCGAGGCGAAGTCCGGCAGCAGCACCGAGCCCCGCCAGGAGCGGACCGCGGCGGTGCGGCGCGCCGGGTCGGGCACGGCCCAGGCGCCGGTGGTCACCCCGACCGGCACGGCTGGTGCCGCCGCGCGCACCGCCGCGAGCACCTCGGCCATCGCCGCGGCCCCGAGGGTGTCCGCGCCGGCGGCGTCCTTGACGTGCAGGTGCACCGCGTCGGCGCCCGCGGCGGCGACGGCGGCCACGTCGCGGGCCAGCTCCTCCGGTGCCACCGGCAGGGCCGGGTGCTCACCCGGCCGGCGGGGACCGTTCACGCACGCCTGCAGCACCCCGGCAGCCTCCCGCGCGGCACCGGCTCGCGCGAGCCCCCGCGGCGGGCCGGCACGCGGGTCGCCGTCCCGGGCGCGGTGGGCGCTAGCGTGCGCGGCTGACGCCGTTCTTCCCGCACCAGCGACCCCCGGAGACGACCGTGGACGACCGCGAGCCCGCGACGACACCGACGCTGCGCACGACGCTGGGGGCGCTGGCCGCGGACGACCTGGGACTGGTCCTGCCGCACGAGCACCTGTTCGTCGACTTCCGCGCCGCCGACGTCCCGGGTTTCGCGCAGGCGTCGCCGGAGGAGTTCTCCGCCCTCGCCGCTCCCCTGCTCACCGCCGCGGCCGCCGCCGGTGTCACGGCGCTCGTGGAGTGCACACCGCCCGGGCTCGGGCGCCGGGCCGACCTCATCGGCGACGTCAGCCGGGCCACGGGCGTGCCGGTCGCCCTGGCCACGGGCGTCTACCGCGAACCCTGGGTGCCGCGGTGGGTGTACGAGGCGGACGACGCCGCCCTGGAGGACTGGATGGTGCGCGAGCTCGTCGAGGGTGTCGACGACTCCCGGGTGCCGGCCGCGTTCATCAAGGTCTCCGCCGACGAGGAGGAGCTGCGCCCGGTGGAGGAACGGGTCCTGCGGGCCGCCGCGCGGGCCTCGGCCCGCACCGGCGCGCTCGTGGGCACCCACACCACCGGTGGCGCGGTCCTGCTGCGGCAGCTGGAGATCGCCCTCGCGGAGGGGATGTCGCCGGACCGGTTCCTGTCCATCCACACGCAGACCATCCACGACGCCGGTGTGCGGCGGGCCGTGCTCGAGCGGGGCGCGTGGATCGAGTTCGACGACGTCGGCCAGGGCCCCGACGGCACCACCCTGGACCTGGTGCTGACGACCCTGGAGGCGGGGTACGGCGACCAGCTGCTGATCTCCCACGACGCCGGCTGGTTCGACCCGGCCCTGCCCGGCGGGGGCGAACCGCGCCCGTTCACGCACCTGACGGAGTCCTTCCTGCCGGCGCTGCGCGGCGCCGGGGTGGACGAGGGCACGGTCGACCGGCTGTGCCGGCGCAACCCCTTCCGCGCCTTCGCCCGCTGAGCGGCGCGGGTCGCTGAACGGCGTGGGCTACAGCACCGACAGGCCGCTGATCGGCGCCGGGCGCCCGGTCGCCACGCGCAGCAGCGCACCGGCCAGGCCCCGCTCGACGGCCAGGTCGGCGACCAGGTGCAGCGCCTGCCTCGCCGCGCTCGCGGGCACGTCCCCCACCGCGTCCGCCGGCAGGTCCAGCGCGGCGGCCAGGTCGGCGGTGTGCACGCTCAGCTCGACGGTGCGCGTGGGCAGGTAGTCCGCCAGCCGCATGCCGCCCGCGAAGGTCGTCACGACCTCCTCACCGGTGCGGGCGGCGACGAGGTCGAGCACGCGCGCGGCCAGCCCGGCCACGGCGCTCGCGGGGTCCGCGCCCAGCGCCTCACCGGCCTCGCGCCCGCGCTGGGCGACGCCGGGGGCGGCGGCCGCCGCGCTGACCGCCCGGAAGTACTCCGCCGCGGACCCGACCTCGACGACGGGGGCCGGTCGCGCCAGGTACGCCTCGACGGTCGACAGGGAGCGGCTGGTGTGGCCGACGAGGGCGCGCACGTCCCACTCCCCCAGACCCGGCGCGTCCCAGCGGCCGGCGACGAGGGCGGCGGTGCGCACGAACCACGCCGCCGCGTCCCCGAAGGCCCGGCGGGACTCGTCCCACGAGGAGGTCACGGTCGCAGGCTAGGCCCCAGCGGTCGCGCGGCGCCGGGGGTCCGCCGGCGCGGCACCGCGGGCCGCTCCGGCCGTCGCGGCACCGCGGAGGATCCCCCGCCCGCTCCGACGAGCACGCCCGCGACGACGACGGCGCCCAGCGCGATCTCCACGGCGGGGGTGCGGTCCCCCAGCAGCAGCCAGGAGGAGGAGACACCCGCGACGGGCACGAGCATGGAGAACGGCGCCACGACGCCGGAAGGGTGCCGGGCCAGCAGCGACGTCCACAGGCCGGAGCCGAGCAGGGTGGCCAGGACGACGACGTACGCCAGGCCCGCCAGGGCCAGCCAGCCGGTGGTGGACGAGGTGGCCGTGGTCAGCGCGGTGAGGACCCGCTCGGGCCCCTCCAGCGCCAGCGAGGCCGCCGCCACCGGCACCGGGGGCACCACGCTCATCCACAGCACCAGGTGCAGGGGGCGCGGCGGTCGCGCCAGCCGGCTGGACAGGTTGCCCAGCGCCCACCCCAGACCCCCGGCCAGGGTGAGCAGCACCGCGGCCACCGGCGCTCCCCCGTCGGCGGCGGCGCGGTGCAGCGCGATGCCGCCCAGCCCGGCCACCGCCACGAGGACACCGGCCGCCTGCCGGCCGGACAGCCTCTCGCGCAGCAGGAACGCCCCCAGCAGCACCGTGAACGGCGCGGAGGACTGCAGGACGATCGAGGCCAGGCCCGGCGGCATCCCGGCGTCCATCGCGGTGTACAGGAACAGGAACTGCAGCACCCCGAAACCCAGCCCGTACCCGAGCAGCCAGCGCACCGGCACCCGCGGGCGCGGCACGAGCAGGACGGTGGGCACGGCCAGCAGGGCGAAGCGCAGCGCCACCAGCAGCAGCGGCGGGAAGTGCGCGAGGGCGAGCTCGGTGGCGGGGAAGTTCAGCCCCCACAGCACGGCGACGAGGCAGGCGAGGGCGCGGTCACGAGCGGGCACCCGCGCAGCGTCCCGCCCCGACGACCGTGCAGTCCATCACCACTTCCAGCACCGTCCTTTCAGCAGCGCTGAACGGTGGGAGGCTGGGCGGGTGGACGTCGACGCGCTCGCGGCCCTGGCGGCCGTCCGCAGCCAGGGCGGGGTCACCCGCGCCGCCGCCGTGCTGCACGTCAGCCCGTCGGCGGTCTCCCAGCGCCTGGCCGCGCTGACCCGGGCCGCCGGCACGCCCCTGACCGAGCGCGGGGGCCGGCGCCTGCGCCTGACACCGGCCGGTGAGGCGCTGGCCGACGCGGCCGTCGAGGTGGCCGCCGCCCTCGAGCGCGCCCGCACCGCCGCGCGCGACTCCCAGCAGCGGCCGACGGGGCTGGTGCGGGTCTCGGCGTTCGCCAGCGGCGCCGAACTGCTGTTCCCCGGCCTGCTGACCCGCGTGGCGGGGTTCCCCGGTGTGCGGGTGGAGTGCTCCGACGAGGACGTCGCCCTGGACGCGTTCGCCCCGCTGACCGACCGCCTCGACGTCGTCGTCGCCCACCGCCCCGAGACCGCACCGGCCTGGACCGCCCACCCCGCGCAGGTGAGCACCACCCCCCTGCTGCGCGAACCGCTCGACGTGGCGCTCGCGGTGGGCCACCCGCTGGCCGGGCGCAGCGGCCTGGACCCGGGCGACCTCGTCGGCCAGGAGTGGATCGCGGTGCGCGAGGGTTTCCCCGTGGCACCCGTCCTGGACGCGGTCGCCGGCCGCGACGGGCCGGCGCGGATCGTCCAGCGGGTCAACGACTTCCACGTCGTGCTGGCCCTGGTCGCAGCCGGGCACGGGCTGGCGCTGCTGCCCCGGTTCACCTGCGGGCACCACCCCGGGGTGCGCCTGGTACCGCTGACCGGGGTGCGCGCCGGCCGGCTCGTGGAGGCCCTCGTGCGCCCGGACAAGGCCGAACGCCCCGTGGTGCGCCTGGTGCTGGACGAGCTCGCGGCGCTGGCGCGCGAACTGACGCCCGGCGCGTGAGAACGCTTGCACGAGAACTCGAGAGCGCCCGTCGGCGCGCCCGCGGCACACTGCCCGCGTGAGCGACCTGGCCGACCGCCTGGAGGAGTTCCTGCGCGCCCCGCTGGCGGCCGCGTTCTTCGTCGTCGCCGGGTTCGACGGGCTGGACGCGGACGACCTGGCCGACCCGGCCACCGCCAGCACCGTGGCGGCCACCGCGGTGGGTGAGCTGGAGCCGTGGACGGGCGAGGCGGCGCGCGTGCGCGCCCGCGCGGTGGAAGCCGTGCAGGACCTGCGCCCCCTCGTGCGCCGGGTGCTGGGCGACGAGCGCAACGCCTGGTGGGACGCCCCGCTGCGGCGCGAGGCGCAGCTGCACCTGCGCGGGCGCGACGACCGGGCGCCCGACCCCCTCGCGGTGCCGGTGCCGCGGGGGCCGCTGAGCGCGTGGGAGACGTACGCGCAGCGCGGTGAGCACGTGCTGATCACCTCGACCGAGCTGCCCGTGCCGCTGGGGGCGCCGGTCCGCTCGGGCGCGCACGCCGTCCTGGCCCACGGCGGCAGCGACTGGCAGCCGGGGTACCCGGTGCGCCAGCAGCGCCTGCGGGTGGCCGAGCACGCGCGGGTGGCCGAGGTGCACGCGCCCGGCGACTGGCACGCCCTCGTCGCCCGTTGCGGCGACCCGGCCACCCACCCCGGCTCCGACCCGCACCTGGCCGACAGCGGCGAGGTGGACAACGGCCCGGCGCCGACGTGGAGCGCGCTGGCCGCCGACCTGGACGGCGTGCACCTGAGCTTCGCGGGCCTGCTCAGCAGCCTGCACGTGCCCGTCACCTCCGCGGAGGTGGGGACGACGAGCCTGTGGAGCTGGGAGCACGAGGGCACCCACTGGGTCCGCTCGGTCTTCACCGGCGTGAGCGAGCTCGCGGCGCTCGGGCAGCCGCCGGAGGTGGCGGAGCACGCGTCCCCGCGGTGGTGAACCGCCCCTCCCGCGCACTTGCCTGACGGGAAAGTCCGAGCTACTTTCCTGTCAGGCAAGACGCCCTGAGGACGACGGAGGAGGACGAGGACCGTGGACGCACGCGAAGCGGAGACCGCGCTGGAGCAGGCCGCCCAGCGCCGCCGGCAGACCATCGAGGCCGGTACGCGCGGCTGGTCGGCCCGCGCCACCTGGAGCGTGTGCTCCGCCGTGCTGGCCCTCGGCGTCCTCACCGACGCCGACATGATCTGGCTGTGGGTCGTCCTGATGCTCATGGGGGTGGGCGCGGCGTGGCGCACCGGGGTGCGCCTGCGGCCCACGCCCGCCTCGCGCCGCTGGCAGCTGGCGGTGGCCGCCAGCGCGCTGGTCGCGTTCGCCGCGTACGTGCTGTTCCAGTTCCCGGCCCGCGCCCTGGACTGGCCGCTGCCCAACACCGTCGGCGCGATCGGCGCCTGCCTGGTCGTCGTCCTGCTGGTGCGCCCGGTGCAGGCGCGCCTGGCCGCGAGCCTGCGCCCGTGAACCCGGCCCACGGCACCGGGACGACGTCCGAGGCCCCCGAGACCTCCGGGGTCCCCGCCGGGGCGCCGCTGCCCCGCCCGATCGACGAGTTCCTGCACACCCCGGCGCGGCTGAACATCTGCTCCCTGCTCGCGCCCGCGGAGTGGGTGCTGTTCTCCTTCCTGCGCGAGAGCATCGGCACCAGCGACTCGGCGCTGTCCAAGCAGCTGAGCGCCCTGGAGCAGGCCGGGTACGTGGAGGTCCGCAAGGAGCGCTCGGTGCGCCGGCAGACGTCCGTGCGCCTGACCGAGGTCGGGCGCACCGCGTTCGAGGAGTACCTGCGTGGCCTGGAGGACCTGCTGGCCCGCGCTCGCGGCCGCGGCTGACCGGCGTGGACGGACGGGGCCGGAACTGGTGGAACCTCACCCGCACGCGGGGGCACTCCCTCGCCTTCGGGCTGCTGTGGCTGGTGGTGACGCTGCTGCAGGCCAGCCTGCTGACCGGCGGCGGCGCCCCGTGGTGGCGGTGGGCGCTGGTGCTGCTGATGGCAGGTCTGAGCGCGTACTACCTGCTCGCCTGGTGGGTGCGCGGCCAGCGCAAGGACGGCACCGGGAACCGCTGATGGACGCCGCCGGCCACCCGCCGCCGGGGGCCGACCTTGCGCGTCGCTTCTGGCACGAGGCCGTGGACCCCCTGCTGGAGCGGCACCTGCCCGGCCTGGGCTGCGCGGCGGGGCGCCTGGGCACCGGCTCGGACGTGCTCGGCCTGGACGACGCGACCAGCCGCGACCACGACTGGGGACTGCGGCTGACGCTGCTGGTGCCGCCCGGGCGGGAGGGACCCGTCCAGGAGGTCCTGGAGCAGGAACTGCCCGCGACCTTCGCCGGGCACCCCGTCCGCTTCGCGCTCACCGGCGATCCGCGCCCGCGCCACCGCGTCGACGTGACGAACCTGGCGGAGTTCGCCGCCCGCCACCTGGGCACGGGCCCGGACGGGCCGACCGGGCCGCTGGACTGGCTGGCCCTGACCGGGCAGGCCGTGCTGGAGGTCACCGCCGGGCCGGTGTTCCGCGACGACGAGGGCGCCCTGACCCGGCTGCGCGAGCGGTTGCGCTCGTACCCGGAGGACGTGCACCGCTACGCGCTGGCGTGCGACTGGCAGCGCCTGGACCAGGAACTGCCCCTGGTCGGGCGCACCGCCGACGTCGGCGACGACCTCGGCTCGCGCCTGCTGACCGCCCGCCTGGTCCGCGTCGCCGTGCACCTGGGGTTCCTGCTGCACCGGCGCTGGCCGCCGTACGCCAAGTGGGCCGGGACCCTGTTCGCGCGCCTGCCCGTCGCCGCGGCGGTGCTCCCGGCGCTGGAGGACGCCGTGCGCGCCGGCACCGGCCGGGAGCGGCAGGCGGCACTGGGCACCGCGCTGGACGCGCTGCTGGACCTGCAGCGCCGCACGGGCCTGCCCGCTCCCCCGGCGCCGACCGCCGCGACGCTGCCGTTCCACGACCGCCCCCACCGCTGCGTGCACCCGGACCTGGTGCCCCTGCTGCTGGACTCCGTCCAGGACCCGGCCGTGCGGCGCCTGCCCGCCGGGGTGGGCGGTGTGGAGCAGTGGGTCGACGACGTCGACGTCCTCGTCCACCCCGACCGGCGCCGCGCCGTCACCGCCGCCTGGCGCGAGGCCGCCGGCGGGGCGTGAGCGCGCCGACCCGCCCGCCGGTGCCTAGGGTCGCGCTCGTGCACTCCTACGAACCGCGCCACGGGCACGGCCTGGCCCACGACCCGCTGAACTCCATCGTGGCCCCGCGCCCCATCGGCTGGGTGTCCACGCGCTCGGCGGCCGGGGTCGTCAACCTCGCCCCGTACAGCTTCTTCAACCTCTTCAACTACACCCCGCCCGTGGTGGGTTTCGCCAGCACCGGCTGGAAGGACAGCGTCGCCAACGTCCGCGAGACCGGCGAGTTCGTGTGGAACCTGGCCACCGCGGCGCTCGCGGAGCAGATGAACGCCACCTCCGCGCCGGTGCCCGCCGACGTCGACGAGTTCGCCCTCGCCGGCCTCGAACCGGCCCCCTCCACGCTGGTGGCCCCGCCGCGGGTGGCGGCCAGCCCCGCCGCGTTCGAGTGCCGCCTCACCGAGGTCGTGCGCCTGAAGGACGCCGCCGGCCGAGAGGTCGACACCTGGCTGGTCCTGGGCGAGGCCGTCCTGGTCCACCTCGACGAGCGGGTCCTCGTCGACGGCGTGTTCGACCTGCTGGCCGCCGACCCGCTGCTGCGCGCGGGCGGTCCGGGCGACTACTACACCCTCGCCCCCGAGCGGCGCCTGCGGATGCAGCGGCCCGGCGCGTGACCCGCGTCCCCGCACGTGCCGCCCGCACGTGCCGGGCGCGGCTACCGTGACGGCCGTGCCGCTGCTCGGCCCCGACGACCCCCTGCCCCACCGGCCCCGCCGGGTCCTCCTCGCCGGCACCTCCGGCGCGGGCAAGACCACCACCGCCGCGCGGGTGGCCGCGCTGCTCGGCGCGCCCCACGTGGAGATCGACGCGCTGTTCCACGGACCGGGCTGGGTGCCGCGGCCCACCTTCGTCGAGGACGTGCACCGCTTCAGCGCCGGTGAGGCGTGGGTCACCGAGTGGCAGTACGACCAGGTCCTGCAGCACCTGGCCGAGCGCGCCGACCTGCTGGTGCACCTGGACCCGCCGCGCCGCGTCGTCCTGCGCCAGGTGGTGCGCCGCACCCTCGTGCGACGGCTGCGCCGGCAGGAGCTGTGGAACGGCAACGTCGAACCACCCCTGCGCACCTTCTGGACCGACCCCGAGCACGTGGTCCGCTGGTCCTGGAGCACCCACCCCCGTACCGCCGCCCGCGTGGCGGCCCTGCGCCGCGACCGCCCCGACCTGCCGGTCGTCCGGTTGCGCTCGCGCGCCGAGGTGCGCCGGTGGCTGGGCGGTCCGCTGGCCCGCGCCGTCGGCTGACGGCCTGCCCGGACCCCCGGGTTCAGGTCAGCGGCCGCACGGCGGCGACCTCGTACTCGGCCACGGACGCCGCGCGGACCGCGACGCGCTGCTGCTCGTCCGGGCCGCTGCCGCGGAACGCCTCCGCGGCCGCCCGCGAGACCCACCGCTCCAGCACCAGCACGCGGTCCACCCGCAGCGGGTCGGCCGCGACGGCGAACTCCAGGCAGCCGTCCGCGTCCCGGGTCAGGCGCACCACCTCGGCGCACCCGGCCACGTAGTCGTCGCGCCGACCGGGGTCCACGACGAGGTATCCGGCGACGACCACCGCGGTTTCCTGCGCGCCCGCCCCCCGGGCGTCCGGGGCCGCGCCGCTCACCGGTGGCCCGTGCAGTGCTCGTCGGAACCCGCGCCGGCCGGGACGTCGGTGAACGCCCACTGCACCGTGGGGCGGCCGGCGGTGCGGAACTGCCCGCCGCGCACGTCGAACGGCTGCGGCCAGCCGGGCGGAGAGTCCTCCCGCTCCTCCTGGCGCCCGTACGCGGTGCGGTCCAGTCAGCGCAGCACCGCCGCGGTCGCGGCGCGGCTGTGCAGGTGCTCCGGGCGCTGCACGCCGGCGACGAAGAACGTGCACCCCTCGCACTGGCCCTCCGGCGGCTGCCCGTCGTGCCGCACGAGGAAGTACGCCAGCAGCTGCCGCCGCCCCTCCAGCACCTCCAGGAACGGCACCGGCCCGTCCGGGCCCACCAGCAGCTCCTCGCAGGCGGCCGGCCACGCGGCCCGGTCCACGACGGGCGGGGCAGCGGTGGCGGTGACGGGTTCCAGCGGCAGACGGACGGCCACGGTGTCCTCCTCGGGTCGGTGCCCCTGTGACCGGCCCGGCCCGCGGAACTCACCGGCCCGTGGAACCCTGCGCCCGCGTCAGGAGCCGCCGGCCGCCCGCTCGCGCCGGTACCGCGACCACGCCGCCGTGCACGCCGGGCAGCGGCAGCCCAGGTTGCGGTACCCGTTGGCGCTGCCGTGCCGCTCGTCCGCGGGGTCGGCGCGGAACGCCTCCCGCGCCTGCTCGGCCGTGGGGCGGGCCACCGCGACGGCCTCGCCCGCCGCCGCCCGCCACGCCCGCACCGTGGGGTGGCTGACCCCCAGCACCCGCGCGGCCTCCTGCTGGCTCAGGCCCGCCGTCGCGGCCACCGCCTCGCGCCAGTCGCCGAACCCGGCGCGGCGCGCCACCTCGTCGCGGTCGTAGCGCGGCACGTCCCCGTCCCCTCCGGTCGCCGGAGCGGTGCTGCCCCGCCCCCGCGCACACCGTGGCGGACCGCGGGTGCGGGCGCCAGCGGGCTCACCGCCGCCCGGGTCGGCCCGGACGGCCGCCCAGCACGAGCAGGTGGGCGATGACCGCGAACTCCGCGACGGTCGCGGGAACCGTCAGGGCCCCCGACAGCGCAGCCGCCCCGGGCAGCACCTGCGCCAGGACGACGCTGAGCACGTACCCCGCACCGCCGGCCACGAGCAGGTGCCCCAGCGGCCCGGGGCGCCAGCGCGCTCGCAGCACGCACACCCCCATCGGCACCAGCCACAGGCCGAAGAACACCGCGCCCACCCCCCACAGCGCGTCGCTGGCGGTGAAGGCCAGGTGCACCGGGCCGGCGTCCCCACCACCGGCCAGGCGCACCGCCGTGGCGAGGAAGGCGGCGCTGACCAGCACCGCCACCGCGTTCACCAGACCGAACACGGCCGTGGCCGCGGCGGCGAACGGGTCGACCCCGCGGAACAGGCGCCACCACCACAGGGCGGTCAGCGACTGCGTCACCACCAGCCCCAGCTCCAGGACCACCGCCAGCCGTGCCAGCCCCTCGTGCTGGACCACCGCCGACAGCGTCGCGCCGGGGTCGCCCGGGCTGAACAGCAGCGGGCGCAGCAGCAGGAAGGCCGGCACCCCGGCCAGAGCCATCGTCAGGTACAGGACCCCGGTGGTGCGGGCGGTGCGCGTCGACCACGGCGGCGCGTAGCCCTCCCCGGCACCTCCCGGTCCCGCGCGACCGGCGCCCACCGGGGTCACCTCCCCGGGGTGCGGCGGCGCGGGGGTGGACGGACGAGACGGACCGGTCACGGCGGGCTCCTCCCGACAACCTTACGTTGTAAGGAAACCGTACGCTGTCAGGGCCCCCGGGGGAAGGGGCACGGCGACCGCACCGCCGCCGGCAGCACGAGCACGAGCGGGGAGGACCCACCGGTGAGCGCACCCACCGCCCGCGGCACCCTCAGCAGGCAGCGGGTCCTCACCGCGGCGCTCGCCGTCGCCGACGCCGACGGCCTCGCCGCCGTGACGATGCGCCGCGTGGCCGGCGACCTCGGCGTCGAAGCCATGTCGATCTACCACCACGTGCGCGGCAAGGACGCCCTGCTCGACGGTCTCGTCGAAGCCGTCCTGGACGAGGCCGCCGCCGAGCTCACCCGCGCCGGCGACCCGCCGCGGCAGTGGCGCGCCGCGCTGCGGCACCGGTGCCTCAGCGCCCGGGCGGTCATGGTGCGCCACCCCTGGGCGCCCGGGCTGCTCACCTCCCGGCCCGCGGTCCCGCCCAGCGCCTTCGCGTGGTTCGAGGCCGTCCTGGCGATCCTCGTCGGGGGCGGTTTCTCCTACGCCCTGGCCCACCGGGCGCTGCACGCCCTCGGCAGCACCGCCCTGGGCTTCACGCAGGAGCTGTTCACCCCCGCGGCGGCGGGCCCGGCGGGGGACGACCCGGCCGCCGCGTCCGCGCAGGCGCTGGCCGCGCTGTCGCGGATGAGCGACGTCCTGCCGCACACCGCCGCCATGGTCGCCGCCGAGGTCCACGCCCACGACGGCGACGTGCTGGGCTGGTGCGACAGCCGGGCCGAGTTCGAGTTCACGCTCGACCTCCTCCTGGACGGCCTGGAGCGCACCCGCCGGGCGGTGGCGCGCACGTCAGCCGCTCGCGCCTGACGCCTCCCACCGGCTCCGGCCCTGCGCGGCCGGTGGCCGCCCACGCCAGGCGCCGCAGGTAGAACTCCCAGCCGCCGCGCACGTCCTCCGGCCGCAGGTCCGGCCCCAGCAGGTGCGTCAACCGCACCCGGGTCCCCGACCCCTCCGGCGCCACCTCCAGCTCCAGGGGCCACTCGTCCACGACCACCGCGACCGATCGCGGCGGGTCGCACGCACCCACCCGCAGCGCCGAGACCGGTGCGCCCTCCTCGACCGTCAGCCGCAACCGGCCCTCCTGCCCGGCCGACAGCGGCGCCTCCAGCTCCCCCAGCCACGTCGCCAGGTCCGCCGGCGCGTTCAGGAACCGCCACACCACCAGCGCCGGCGCGTCCACCACCCGTTCCACGACCAGCCGCTGCCGCGCGAGGTCCGCCACGCCGGCCAGCGTCCTCGCCACGACCGGGGGTGTCCAGACCCGCACCGGCGCGACGCGTCCGCCGGGAAACTCCCCGCGGCCACCGCGACCGCGCCGCTAGCGTCCCGGCCGCGCGGTCCGGGGGGACCGCGCCACCGCGCAGCCGGGGGGGCGCGCGGTACCGACAGGGGGGAACGACGTGACACCGCACGGCTCCGCGCCGACCACGACCACCACCACGACGACGGCCACGGCCACCACGGGGCCCGCGACCACGGGACCCGCGACCGCGGGGGTGCGCACCAGCCGCCGCCACCTGTTCCGCTGGGCCGCGGCCCTCGGCGGGACCGCCGCCGTCACCGGGTGCGCCGGCAGCGTCTCGCGGGCCGCAGCACCCGCCCGTCCCGAGCGGATCACCGACCCCGCGCAGGCGCTGGACCTGCTGCGCGAGGGCAACCGCCGCTTCAGCGCCGCGCCCGAGCGGCGCACCACCCTCAGCGCGCAGCGCCGCGAGCACCTCGCCGACGGCCAGCACCCCTTCGCCGCCGTGCTGTCCTGCGCGGACTCCCGCGTCCCGCCCGAACTGGTCTTCGACCAGGGCCTGGGTGACCTGTTCGTCGTGCGCACCGCCGGTCACGTCGTCGCCCCGCCCGTCCTGGGCAGCCTGCAGTACGCCGTCGAGCACCTGCACGTGCCGCTCGTCCTCGTCCTCGGTCACACCGGCTGCGGCGCCGTGAGCGCGACCCTGGACGCGGTCCGCGGCGCCTCGGCCCCCACCGGCACCGCCGTCGACTCCCTCGTCGACGCGATCCGGCCGGCGGCCGAGCGGGCCCTGGACGGACCCGACACCGACCGCCACCTGCCCGACGCCGTGCGCTTCAACGTCAGCGCGGGCGTCGACGCCCTGGCGCAGGACCCGGTGCTCGCGCGGGCGGCCGGCGGCGGGCACCTGCGCGTCGCCGGCGCCACCTACGACCTGCGCGAGGGCACCGTCACCCTCCTGTGAGCGGCTCCCGCAGCTCCGCCGCCCGCGACCGCAGCAGCTCGGCCAGCTCCACCGACTCCCCGTCCCGGGCCCCGCGCCCCACCTGCAGCGGCGGGTCCGACGGCGACAGGCGCACCCCCAGCAGCAGGGCCCGCGCGCTGGGCGCCACCGCCAGCACGTAGTACGACCCGTCCTCACCCACACCCAGGGAGCCGTTCCGCTTCAGGTACCAGCCCGTCAGCCCGGTGCGGTAGCGGGCGCGGCCGGCGCTCGCGAGCAGCGGCCCGGGCGGAACCCCGGCCGCGCGCAGGTCGTCCGTGAACCCCCGCAGCAGCGCGCGGGCGCGCTCGTGCTCCTGCTGCCGGGTGCACTCGGCGGCCCGGCCGTGCGCCAGGGCCGCCTCGCGCCGCTGCTCGCGCCAGCGGGCCCGCTCGTCCACGCGACGAGCCTACGCGGGGGCAGCCCGCCCGGACGCGCCGCCGGAGCGCTGCTCGCGCCAGCGCTCGCGGGTCAGCCGGTGCAGCACGTGCGGGCGCAGCCGGTGCCCCGCCGGCAGGGCGGGGTGCTCGAACCGCCCGTCGGCGGCCATGCCGAGGCGGACCATCACCGCCTGCGACCGCGCGTTGGTGACGGCGGTGAAGGAGACCACCTCGGCCAGGCCGGCCTCCTCGAACGCCACCCGCAGGGCCTCCTCGCCCGCCTCGGTGGCGTACCCGTGGCCCCACGCCCAGCGGGCCAGGCGCCAGCCCACCTCCACGCACGGGGTGAAGCGCGCCTCGAACCGCGGCACCGACAGGCCCGCGAACCCGGCGAAACCCCGCCGGCCCGCGGCGGAGCCCGCGGGGTCGACGACCTCGACCGCCCACAGGCCCCACCCGCGCTCGGCGATCCCCGCGTCGGCCCGGGCCGCCAGCGCGTCGCTGTCCGCCCGCCCCAGCGGCGCGGGGAAGTGCTCCACCACCTCCGGGTCGGCGTTCAGCCGCGCGAACGGCGCCAGGTCCTCCTCGCGCCAGCGGCGCAGCAGCAGCCGCGCCGTGCGCCGCTCCCCCGCCGGCACGTCCGGACCGCCGGGTCCGGGGCTCAGTCCTCGACCTCGATCTGCACGCGCAGCACCTGCTCGGCCTCCGGGCCGATCAGCTGCGAGCGGATCCGCTCGTGCTCGGGGTCGCTGTCGTAGCGGTGGTAGGCGGCCGCGTCCACGAGGTCCACGACGATGCCGTAGTCGCCGTTGCCGTCCCGCAGCCCCGCGTCCAGCCGGGCGTGGGCGCGCACCAGCCCCTCCAGGCGCAGCGCCTCGATGC
The DNA here is from genome assembly GCF_041020755.1 of Kineococcus terrestris. Lineage (NCBI taxonomy): Bacteria > Bacillati > Actinomycetota > Actinomycetes > Kineosporiales > Kineosporiaceae > Kineococcus > Kineococcus terrestris. Next base: position 115,468 of record NZ_JBEUEI010000008.1, read on the forward strand.
CCGCCAGGCCCTCGCGCACCCGGTCCAGGTCCGCACCCGGCTTCAGCCGCCCCGTCACGACGTTCCTGATCACTGCCGTCCCCCTCCTCGTCGCCGACCGGCCCCCACGGGCCGCGTCGTCCCGCTCACCGGCGCTGCGCCCACCACCCGGTCAGGACGCCGGACGCGCGTTGACCTCCACCGCCAGCACCGCCACGTCGTCCGCCGCTCCCGCCGCGGCGCCCAGGGTCGACAGCAGGTGCTCGCACAGGGCGTCCGGGTCCACCGGCCCCGCGGCGACCGCCGCCCGCACCCGCTCCAGCCCCACCGACAGCACCTCACCGCGCCGCTCCACCAGACCGTCGGTGTACCCCACCACCAGCGACCCCTCCGGCAGGTCCACCGCGGCGCTGGCGCGACCACCCGCCTGCACCCCCAGCAGCAGGTCCGCCGCCTCCGACAGCACCCGCACCACCCCGTCGGGCGTGCGCACCAGCAGCGGCGGGTGCCCGGCGCTGGAGTGCTCCAGCCGCCACCCCCCGCCCGGGCGCGGGCTCAGCCGCGCGTACGCCAGCGTCGCCATCGTCGGGATCCCCAGCCCCAGCAGCAGGTCGTCCACCCGCTCCAGCACCCGCGCCGGGGAGCGGTCGGCGAACTGCCACGCGCTGGCCCGCAGCAGCCCCCGCAGGTGGCCCATCGCCGCCGCCGCCAGCACGTCGTGACCCACCACGTCACCGACCGCCAGGCCCACCGCCCCGCCGGGCAGCGGCACCAGCTCGTAGAAGTCCCCGCCCACCTGCGCGCCCGACGTCGCCGCCCGGTACCGCGCCGCCGCCCGCAGCCCCGGCACCACCGGCAGCGCCGGCAGCAGGCTCGCCTGCAGCGTCTCGGCGATCTCGTGCTGCTGCTCGTACAGCCGCGCGTTGTCCAGGATCAGCCCCGCCCGCCGCGCCAGGTCCCCCGCCACCCGGCGGTCCCCCGCGCCCAGCGCGGGCGCGTCGCCGTCGCGCAGCAGCACCAGCACGTCCCGGGTGCGCTCGCGCCCCACCAGCGGCACCACCAGCGCCGAGCGGGCCCCCAGCGCGGCCGCCACCCCCGCGTGCTCGGCCGGCTCACCGCCCGCCGGGCGCTCGCGCAGCACCTCCCGCACCCGCCGCACCGACGCCTCCGGCCAGCCCGCCGCCGGCGCCACCGCGTCGCGCCCGTCCGCCGCCAGCACCAGCGCGCGGTCCGCCAGCACCGGCACCACCAGGTCGGCCAGCGCCCGCAGGCACTCGGCCACCCCCAGCGCGCCCGCCAGCCGCGTCGTCGCCCCCGCCAGCAGCTCCAGGCGCGCCCGCGCCCGCTCCGCCGACGCCCGCGACGCCTCCGCCTCGGCCCGCGCCACCTCCGCGTCCCGGCGCGCCCGGCGCTCCGCCGCCAGCGCCCGGTCGCGCTCCTGACCGGCCACCACCCGCTCCGTCACGTCCAGCTGGATGCCGACGTAGTGGGTCACCGTCCCCGCCCCGTCGCGCACCGGGCTCAGCGCCAGCTCGTTCCAGAACGCGCTGCCGTCCTTGCGGTAGTTCAGCAGCGTCACCGACCCGTCCCGGCCCGCGCGGATCGTCTCGCGCACCTCCCGCGGCGCCGTCGGGTCCGTCCCCGGACCCTGCAGGAAGCGGCAGTTGCGGCCCACGACCTCCTCGAACGCGTACCCCGTCGTCACCGTGAACGCCGGGTTCACCCACACCAGCGGCATGTCCGGCGTCTGCGCGTCCGCCACCGTGAACGACAGGGCCGTCGCCAGCACCGCCCGGTCGCGCAACCGCGACCCCTCGTCCTCGCCCGGCGAGACCACCTCCACCGGCAGCAGCGTCACCAGCACCCGACGGTGCAGCCCGGGCGTGCCCTCCAGCGGCACCGCCACCACCCAGCGCTGCTGCACGTCCGGGCCCACCGCGACCACCGCACCGCCCACGGCCCGCCCCCGCGCCGCCAGCGCCAGCGGGTCCCGCCCCGGCGGGCACGGCGCCCCGTCCGGCGCCCGCAACCGCACCGCCGCGGACCACTCGCCCACCGCCACCGGCAGCCGCGCCCCGGGAGCCAGGTCCGCCGCGGCCGCGTTGGCGTGCACCACCGCACCCGTCTCGGTGTCCACGACGACCACGGCCGCGCGCTCGCTGACCACGCGCGCCACGTCGCGCGCACCACCCCCGGTGCTGGAGGTCGCCTCGACCACGAACCCTCCCCAGCACCCGAGGGCGTCCGCCTGCCGGACGGCCCGGCGGACGAGCCTAGGCGCAGGTCCGTGGCTACGGTGGCCCGGGTGAGCACCGCTGCCCGAGCCGCCGACGCCGCCTGCCGCGCCTACCAGCGCCACCTGTCGCCCCGCAAGCGGTGGGCCTGCGCCCACCGCGTCCACCACGGCGGGGACTCCTGCTCCGGCGCCGTGCGCACCCTCCTGCTCCAGCGCGGCCTGCTCGGGGCGCTCGCCCCCACCGCCGGGCGCTTCCTGGCCTGCTACCGCGCCGCCGCCGCGCTGCGGGCCCTCGGCGCCGTCCCCGGCCCGGCCATGGCCGGCGGTGTGCAGGGGGTCTGCTGCTGCGGGCCGATCCCCATCCCCTTCCGCTTCTGAGCCTCCCGCTCCTGAGCCCCGCCGGGCCGGGCGGGCGACCGACCTCCCGCGCCCTCCTCTAGGGTCGGCGGGCGAGACGCCCCGCACGACGACGAACGGGAGGGCCGGCATGAGCCCCACGGGCAGCACCCACACGATCGAGCCGCGCTACTCGCGCACGTGGCTGCTGGTGGCGGCGACCCGCCCCGACACCTTCGACCGGCTGGCCGCCTCCAAGGCCGACGAGGTCGTCCTCGACGTCGAGGACGCCGTCGACCCCACCCGCAAGGACTCCGCCCGCGCCGACGTCGTGGAGTGGCTGCGCGGCGGCGGGCGCGCGTGGGTGCGCATCAACGACCGCGAGTCCTCGCACTGGCAGGCCGACGTCGACCAGCTGCGCGGCGTGCCCGGGCTCAAGGGCGTCATGCTCGCCAAGGCCGAGTCAGGTCGGCAGGTGGAGGACACCTACACCGCCCTGGGCAGCGAGCTGCCCGTCCTGGCGCTCGTGGAGTCCGCGCTGGGCATCGAGGACGCCCGCGACATCGCCACCGCCCGCGGCGCCTTCCGCCTGGCCTTCGGCAGCGGCGACTACCGCCGCGACACCGGCGCCAGCGCCGACGACATCGCCATGGCCTACCCCCGCAGCCGGCTCGTCACCGCCAGCCGCATCGGCGGCCTGCCCGGCCCCATCGACGGGCCCACCGTCGGCGGCAGCCTGCCCACCCTGCGCGAGAACTCCCACATGGCCGTCTCCCTGGGCCTCATGGGCAAGCTGTGCCTGGACGCCGAGCAGGCGCCCGTCATCAACGAGGTGATGAGCCCCACCGGCACCGACTTCAGCTGGGCCCTCGGCGTCCTGCGCGACTTCGAGGACAGCGGCGGCGTCGTCCGCGACGGCAGCGACCTGCCGCGCATCGGCCGGGCGCGGCGCATCAAGGAGCTCGCCGAGGCCTTCGCGGTGGCACCCGCCTGAGAACGTCCCACCCCTGGCGCACCGTCCCACCACCGCCGTACAGTGGGACGGTGCCCTCCTCGTACACCGTGCGCCTGGACGCCAAGCGGCGCCCGACGCTGCCCGCGGAACTGCTCGCCGCCGTGGACGCCCGGCCCGGCAGCGAGCTCGTCGCGACCGTCGAGGACGGGCGCATCGTCCTGGAGACCCGCGAGGCCCTCATGGAACGCCTGCGCGCCAAGCACGCCGCCCGCCCCGGCGAGCAGGACGTGCCCCAGGTCGAGGACGACGACCACGGCACGACGAACACCCCCGACCCCCTGCCGGCCCACGTCCTCACCAGCGACCCGGCCGCCCTCGCCCGCCAGTTCGACGCGCTGTACGGCGGCGCCCACAGCGCCGCGTGAGCACCCAGAGCATCGCGCAGGCCGGATTCCTCCTCGACACCTCCGCCGTCCTGTCCTGGCTGGACCCGGCCGGTGAGCCCGAGCACGCCCGCCGCCGCCTCGACGTCCTCTTCGGCGCCCACCGGCCCGCCGGGTTCCCGCCCGTGCACGTCACCGCCCCCACCCTCGCCGAGGTCGTCCACGTGCGCGCCCACCGCACCCGCACGCCGACCGCGGGCGCGGCGCTCGCCGAGGACCTGGAGCAGCTGGGCATCCGCGTCCTGGACTGGCGCAGCGGCTTCCTCACCGAGCTGCCCGCCGTCCACGCCGCCGAGCAGGCCTCCGTCCTCTACCCGCTGCGCTCCTTCACCCTCGCCGACGAGCTCGTGCTGGCCGCCGCCCGGCACCTGGGCCTGACGGTCGTCACGACGGACCAGTTCTGGTGGTCCGCCCCCGACCTGGGCGTCAGCCTGTTCAACTACCGGGCGTGAGGCCCGGCGCGCCGGCCGGCAGGTAGGGCGACAGGAACCCGCACATCCCCAGCAGGGGCTCCTCGCGGCGCGGCAGCCCGGTCACGACGGCCCGGCGCAGGTGCGCGGCGTCGCCGGCGGCCAGCGCGTCCAGCTGCTCGTGCGTGGCGCGCACCGCGGCGGCGGCGCCCTCCTCGACGCGCCGGCGGAACTCGTCGACCCGGTGGCGCACCAGGGCCGCGGCCGCCGCGTGGAAGTCGGCCAGCGCGGAGGCGTCGCCCTCGCGGGTGCGGCGCAGGACCTCCGCGTACCCCTCGACCGCGAGGTCCCGGCGGGCCCGCGCCCGCTCCGGCGACGGGGTGCCGTCCGGGCCGGTCAGCGAGGCCGCCGCCGCGTACGCCTCCGGGCTCACCAGGTGCTCGGGCGGGAACGTCATGACGGCGTCCCCGGCCTCCGGCAGGCCGCTGTTCTGCATGACGACGACGACCTCGAGGTCGCCGGCGTTCACGGCGCGGTGCACGGTGCCCGGCGTGAACCACACCACGTCACCGGGGCGCAGCTCGCGCTCCTGCGGGCCGTCGGCCGTCAGGGTGTGCAGCTCGCCGCGGCCGCCGACGACCACGTAGCACTCGGTGCAGGCGGTGTGGACGTGCGGCGAACCGCCGTGCAGGCCGTCGACGCTCCGCCACGGGTACACCGCCAGGCGGCTGATGCCGACCGCCCCCGGCAGCTCCGGCACGGGGACGCTCACAGCGCGAACTCCGCCGCCCGCGCCTCGACCTGCTCGCGGTCCCAGGCCCCGTCCCCCACGACGACGCGGTGGCGCAGCGACAGGACCTCCCCCGGCTCCAGGCGCACCACCTCGGAGAACGCGAACGAGGGCGCGACCGCCGCGAACGGCTCGCTGCGCACGAACCAGCGCAGCGGCACCGGCGCGGAGGACGAGCCCGCGAGGAACAGCAGCGTGCCGCGGCCGTCGACCTCGTCGTGCTCGCCGCTGAACGCCAGCCACGGGCCGCTCGTACCCATGGCCGCCTCCCCCGCGACGCCCGGCGCCGTGACGGCACCACCGCGCCAGCCGCGCGGCCCGCGCCAGAACAGCCCCGTGTACCCGGCGTCCGGCCGGCCGTTGGTCGTGGGACTGCCCAGCTCCAGCGCCTCGCCGCGCGCGTTGCGCACCTCGGTGGCGAAGTCCAGGACCCACAGGCCGCGCTCGGTGTCCACGCCGTGGAAGCGCCACCGCCGGCGCTCCTGCGCCCACTCCTCGTCCGCCGCGCTGCGCCACGTCAGCCGCTCGGCGACGACCACCTCGTCGCCGGAGACCTCCAGCGCCTCGAACCCCTCGTGGCGCATCGACCCCACGTTGTCCAGCGGCACGTACCCGCGGCCGTGCACGTACGTCCCACCGCCCCACAGGTTCTGCCCCGACACGTCGGTGGCCGTCATCTGCAGCCCCTTGTGCCAGCGGTGGTCGTTGGGCCGGAAACCCGTCACGACGGCCCCCGCGAGCGTGCGCAGCGGGTGCAGGTAGGGCTTGCGGGACTCCACGGCGGCGAAGTCGCCGTCGTGCACGTAGGTGGCGACGTCCACGCCGGCGGCCCGGACGGTCAGGCGCCCGGGGACGCTGCGGTCCACGGTCACGAGCGCGGTCCCTGCGGCGGTGGTCGACACGGCGGTGTACTCCCTCGTACGGCGGAAAGCGCTTGCCCGAGTGTGTCGTGGTGCCTCTCGGCGGTCAATGCTGCGTTTCGGGTGTCTTTTGTTGTTGTCCGTTATGGCTATAGTATGTGAACGTACACGGTGGTCGGTCGTGGTGACTCCACGGAAACCTCCCGCACCCGCAGCTGCCGCACGGCAGGAAGCCGGTGGACGTCTCGCCGGTCTCCCCCGACGACCGTGCTGAACGGTGCGGACCACCACTCTCCGGTCCCGATCCCGATCCCGGTCCTCGACGAGCCTCCGTACCGGCCTGGACGAACTCAGCTGCCCGTCGCGCTGCGGGCCGTCCTCCACCCGCCGGCACGGGCAGCTCTTCTTGGTTCTGTTCTCACCCGACACCGTTCGAGTCGCTTAAGGCTATAGTATTTGGAGACTACTCGTCCCAGGCGGTCTCCGGCTGTTCGCAGGTCTCCCGGAAGACCCACTGCGAGGGCCGCTTGCGCTGGTGGCTGCTCCAGTCGATCGCGGGGCGCCGCTGCTCGGGCGGGACGTGGCCGATGCGGTAGACCGCCATCAGCTCCAGGTCGTCCGGCACGCGCAGCAGCTCCACCAGCTGCGCCCACGCCCCCGGCACCTCCATGGGGAACGAGACGAACTGGATGCCCAGGCCCAGCTGCGTCGTCGTCAGCCAGACGTTCTCCACCGCCGCGCCCATGCTGAACAGCGAGTAGAACTCCGACAGCTCCCCCGGCCGCTTCTCGGCCCGGTCGAGCATGACGCCCAGCAGCAGCGGCGAGCCGGCGACGAGCCGGCGGTTCTCCTCCCCCAGCGTCTGCGGCACCCGCAGCGCGTTGACCAGCCGCTGCCCCCGCGGGGTGAACACTTGCCGCGTGAAGGGGCGCAGCGGCGCCGGCATCCGGTCGAACAGCATCCCCGAGCGGGTGCGCTCCATCTCCTCGGCGCTGAAGCGGAACCAGCGCTTGTAGCGCTCGAAGAAGGTCCCGTTGGACATCGCCTCGGTCATGCTGGCGCCGCTGATCTCGGCCACCCGCTCGATCGTCGCGCGGTCCTCCACGAACACGAACCGCCACGGCTGGGAGTTCAGCTGCGACGGCGCGCGCCCGGCGACCTCGGCGAGCAGCCGCTGGTCCTCCCGCGAGACCGGGTCCGGCAGGAACGGGCCGTTGGTCGTGCGGCGGCGCCGGACCGCCTCCAGGAGCTCCACCTCAGCGCTCCCCCGCCCCGCGCAGGACCGCGGCGAGGGCCGCCGCGTAGGCGGGGGCCGCCGACAGGGCCAGCAGGACGTGACCGCGCGTGCGGGCGGACACGCGCGGGATCACCGCCAGGGGGACGGCCGCCGGCAGCAGCCGCAGCAGGGCGCGGTCGCGGCGGGCGGCCAGCTGGAGCGCCGCCGCCGCGGACAGGGCCACGGTGCCGGTGTACACGGCGTGGTGGACCCAGCGGGCGCCGGAGGTGTCGAGCAGCCTCGTGGCCACGGCCAGGCCGAGGGCGCAGTTGGCGACGTAGCTGCCCGTCGCGGGCAGGAGCAACGACGGCGGGGCCACGCGGGCATTCCACCACGCGCCCGCGTCCCACCACGCCCCCGGACCGGCGCCACCGGTCCGCTGCCTCCCCCGCCGGCCTCGCGTGCGCCGGAGCCCTCCCCGCGGGACGGTGAGCGCGTGGACGTGGCACCGGGCGCGGGCGGGCTGACGGACGTGGCGGGCGTGCGGGTGGGGCACGCGACGCGCCGCTCGGACGGGTGGGCGACGGGGGTGACCGTCGTCCTGCCGCCGCCGGGGACGGTGGCGGGGGTGGACGTGCGCGGCGGGGGGCCGGGCACCCACGAGACGGACGCCCTGGACCCGCGCACGCTCGTGCCCACGGCGGACGCGGTGGTGCTGACGGGCGGCAGCGCGTTCGGGCTGGTCGCCGCGCACGGGGTGCAGCGGTGGCTGGAGGAGCGCGGCCGGGGGTTCCGCGTCGGGCCGGGCGAGCGGGACGTCGTGCCGGTGGTGCCGGCCGCCGCCGTCTTCGACCTGGGCCGCGGCGGCGACCCGCGGGCCCGCCCGACCGAGGCGATGGGCCACGAGGCCGCGGCGCGGGCCGCCGGCCCGGGCGGCGGCCTCGTGCAGCGCGGGTCGGTGGGGGCCGGTGCGGGGGCGCTGGTGGCGCGGCGGTGGGCGGGCGGGGTCGGGACGTCGTCCGCGGTGGTGGCGGGCGCGGCCGACGGCGGGGGGCCGGTGGTCGTCGGGGCGCTGGCGGTGGTCAACGCGGCGGGCGCGCCCGTGGCGCCGGGAGCGCCGGCGGTGCCCGCGGTGCCCGCGGTGGAGGCCGAGCCGGGTGCCGCGGGCCTGAACACGACGCTGGTGGTCGTGGCGGTCGACGCGGCCCTGGACCCGGCGGAGACGTCGCGGACGGCGACGGCGGCGCACGCGGGGCTGGCGCGGGCGCTGGACCCGGTCCACACCCTGTGGGACGGGGACACGGTGTTCGCCCTGGCCACGCAGGAGCGGCGGCTGCCGGCCGACCGCGAGCGCCGGGTGGTGTCGCTGGTGGCGGTGCAGTCGGCGGTGGCGGGGGTGGTGCGGGAGGCGGTGCTGGACGCGGTGGTGCGGGCGTCGCCGCTGGTGGTGGGGGGCCGGGTGTTCGGGGTGTGGCCGGGCTAGGCGGGGGTGGGCGGGGTGCTCGCTCCTGGTGGACGTGCCGAGCGCCGGCACCCCGTGCGGGGTGCCGGCGCTCGTGGGGGGTGGTGCGGTCAGTCGCGGGGTCCGTGGGTGCCGCTGGCGTCGCGGGAGGAGCCCTCGCGCGGCTGGGGGGTGCCGGGGACGTCGGGGTGGCTGCGGTCGGGGCCGTCGACGGTGCCGCTGCCGACGGGGGTCTCGACGGTGGCCTCCTCGGGCTGGGGGCGCTTGAGGCTGAGGACGATGGCCAGGGTCAGCGAGACGACGATGACGGCGAGGCTGATCCAGGTGGGGATGTGGGGGATGGACTCGCTGATGACCTCGTGGCCGGCCTGGAAGAAGAGCTTGACGCCGATGAAGGCGAGGATGAAGGCGAGGGCCTTGGACAGCAGGTGGAAGCGCTCCAGCAGGCCGGACAGGAGGAAGTACAGGGCGCGCAGGCCGAGGATGGCGAAGGCGTTGGAGGAGTAGACGATGAAGGGGTCGCTGGTGACGGCGAGGACGGCGGGGACGCTGTCGACGGCGAAGACCAGGTCGGCGGCCTCGATGGCGGCGACGACGGCGAGCAGCGGGGTGCCGTAGCGCTTGCCGGCTTCCTTGATGAAGAAGTGCTGGCCGTGGTACTCGTCCTTCATCGGGATGAGGCGGCGCAGGAGCTTGACGGCGCGGCTCTGGCCGGGGTCGATGCTGTCGTCCTCGTCGCGCAGCATCTTGAACGCGGACCAGAGCAGGATGGCGCCGAAGACGAAGAGCACGGCGGTGAAGCGCTCGACGACGGCGACGCCGAGGCCGAGGAAGATGCCGCGGAAGACCAGCGCGCCGAGGACCCCGAAGAAGAGGACGCGGTGCTGGTACTCGCGGGGCACCTTGAAGTACCCGAAGATCAGGGCGAAGACGAAGAGGTTGTCGACGGACAGGCTCTTCTCGAGCAGCCAGGCGGTCGTGTAGTCGATGCCGGACTGGGTGCCGAGGGTGGCGAAGACGATGCCGCCGAAGACGATCGCGATGCCGACCCAGACGGCGCTCCAGATCGCGGCCTCGCGGAAGCCGATGACGTGGGCTCCGCGGTGGGAGAACAGGTCGATGGCCAGCATCACGAGGATGACGGCCCCGAGCGCGATCCAGGCCCAGGCGGGCACGGTGTCGAACACGGACTCTCCAGGGTGTGTCGGGGTGCGCCGCGGGGGCGCGCAACCTGTCCATGGTCGTCGTGCGGGGGTGTCGGGGGCAGGGTCGGGCGGCGGACGAGATCGGGGTGGCTGGTTGCCGGGTCCCGGCAACCAACTGCTGGTGCCAGCGGTGTGGCGGGGGTGGTGGCTGCCGGGTCCGCGCGTCGGGCGGGGTCTCGTCGGTGGGTGGGCGGGGTGTCAGGGGTGGGGCCAGTCGAGGGCGCGGGCGGCGAGGACGGCGGCGTGCAGGCCGAAGCGGTCGCGGTGGTGGGCGGGGTCGAGGCCGGTGAGGTCGCGGACGCGGTCGAGGCGGTAGGTGACGGCGCGCACGGACAGGTGCAGGCGGCGGGCGGTCTCGGTGGCGTTGCCGCCGGTGTCGAACCAGGTGTGCAGGGTGCGCAGGTAGGGGGCGGGGCCGCCGCGGGCGGCGCGCAGGGGGCCGAGGTGGTGCTCGACGAGGTCGGCGGCGGCGGTGCGGTCGCGCAGGAGGACCTCGTAGACGAGCAGGTCGCTGGCGTCGGAGACGGGGCGCCCGTGCCGGTCGGTCAGGTCGAGGCGGGCGCCGACGTCGAGGGCGTGGCGGGCCTCCTCGTAGGAGGCGACGACGCCGCCGGGGCCGTGGCCGGGGCGGCCGACGCCGGCGTGCCAGCGTCCGTGGGGGGTGGTCGCGCGGGGTCCCGGGGAGCCGGGCGCCTCCGCGGGGGGGCGGTGGCCGAGGAGGTCTGTCAGGCGCTGGACGACGAGGTCGACGGCGGCGGCGTCGGGGGCGGCGAAGACGACGACGAGGGCGCCGTCCTTGACGGCGACGAGGGCGTCGGCGTCGGCGCGGGCGCCGCGCAGGGCGCGTTCGAGGCGGGGCACGAGGCGGGTGCCCTCGGTGAGGGGTTCGGGGGTGCGGGCCAGGCACACGGCGTGGGGGGCGGCGAGGTCGAGGCCGAAGCGGGCGGCGCGGCGCAGGAGGCCGGGCACGTCGGAGGAGCCGCCCAGGAGGTCGTCGACGAACTCGCGGCGGGCGACCTCCTCGCGGGGGACGAGGTGGCGGCGGGCGAGCTGGTAGCCCTCGGCGAGGGCGGCGGCGGCGTCGTCGGCGGCGCGCAGGACGACCTCGCCGGCGGTGGCCAGGTGGGCGGGCAGGTCGTCGCCGGCGGTCCCGCGCGCCCCGGGTGCGGCCGAGGTCGCGGTGCCCGCGGGGGTGCGGGCGGCGGTGACGGGGGGCAGTTCGCGCCACAGCCGCCAGGCGGCGGACAGGTACAGGTCCAGCAGGGCCCGCAGGGCCACCCCGTCGGCGGCGGCCTGCTCGCCGCGGCGGCGGTAGCGGGCGGTGCGGGCCGCGCTGAGGCGGCGGCGCTCGGCGACGGCGCGCCAGACGGCGTCGAGGAAGTCGTCGAGCAGGTCCGGGTCGAGGCCGCCGGCGTCGTCGGCGGCGGCGGCGGCCACGGCGGCCAGGACGGCGGCGGGCGGGGTGGGCTCGCCGGGGGCTGCGGGGTGCGCGGTCGCCGGGGGTGTCACCCGCGCCACTGTGGCACCCGCGCCGGGCGGAGGTCGGCCCGGCGGCGCTCGGGTCGGCCGGGGTCGGTCGGGGTCGGCGCGTCGGCTGGCCGCCCGTCGGCGGCGAGTGGTGTGATCAGTCTGTGACTCTCCGCACAGGCCCTGCGCACAGCTCCAGGTCGGTGGTTCTGGTGCCGAGGTAGTGGCAGGTAGTCTCCGCCGCGGCGGGCCCGCACGGGTCCTCCACCGGAGCGGTCCCGACCCCGCACCACCCGCGGGACACCGCACGACCCGCGGACGAGTCCGCGCCACGCACCAGACGACGCCACAGGGCTCGCGCCCCCGACCGCACTGGACGTACCCGCTGTGCTGAGCACCTCCCGCCCGACGCCCGCCCGCACCCCGCGCCCGGCCCGCTCGCTGCTGGCCGCGCTGGCCGTGTCCGCGGCGGGTGCCTGCACCGTGCTGGCCGCCGCCCCGGCCGGTGCCGTGCCGGTGGCTCCCGCGGCGCAGGTCGCGCCGGTGGCCCAGGTGGTGGGCGCTCCCTCGCCGGAGGAGGTCGAGCAGGCCCGCCGCGCCGCCGAGGCCTCGCGCGCCCAGGCCGACGCCGCGCAGGCGCAGCTGAGCGGTGCGCAGGCCCAGCTGGACGCGCTGGCCGCGGCCGCCAGCGTCGCGCTGGAGCGCTACCAGGTGGCCGTGGAGGCGCGGCAGGCGGCCGAGGGCGAGGAGGCCGCCCAGCGCGAGCGCCTGGCGCAGGCGGAGGCCACGCTGGCCGAGGGCAAGGTCGACCTGGGGCAGTGGGCCTCGCAGGCCTACCGCGGCGGCGGCACCCTGCAGCAGTACTCCAGCCTGGTGACGGTGCTGCAGGACGGTGCCACCGACGAGGCCGCGAGCGCGCTGGCGTCGGTCAAGCGCATCGGTGAGGGGCGCAGCAACGCCGTCAACGAGTACCTGGAGGCGCAGCGGGTGCAGGCCGACGCCACGCAGCGGGCGGCGGCGGCGGCCGAGGAGGCGCGGGTGCAGGCGGCCGAGGCCACGGCGGCGCGGCAGGAGGCCGACGCGCTGGTGGCCCAGCAGCGCGAGCAGGTGGCGCAGTTCGCCGTCCTGCAGCAGGAGGCCACGGGGGTGGCGCTCAGCGACGCCGAGCGGGCGGCGAACCTGGCGCGGGCGCGCGAGGAGGCGCTGGCCGCGGAGGCCGCGGCCGCCGCGGCGGCGCGCGCGGCGGGGGCGGGCGCCTCGGGCGTCACGTCGTTCTCGGGCGGGATCACCGGCGAGGTGGGCGAGTGCGCGGGCGCGAACACCGCCGGGTACGCGAACGGGATGATCCCGCGCAGCGCGCTGTGCCCGATCGTGGCCGCTCCCGGGCACGTGCTGCGCGCGGACGCGGCCAACGCGTTCAACCAGCTGTCGCAGGCGTACGCGGAGGCGTTCGGCTCCTACATCTCGGTGACGGACTCCTACCGGACGCTGGCCGGGCAGATCGACGTGGCCGCGCGCAAGCCGGGGCTGGCGGCCCGCCCGGGCACCAGCCGGCACGGGCTGGGCATCGCGGTGGACCTGGGCGCGGGCATCCAGAACGCCGGCTCGGAGCAGCACGCGTGGATGAAGCGCAACGCGGGGCTGTACGGGTGGATCAACCCGGCGTGGGCGCAGAACCGCGGCGGGCAGTTCGAGCCGTGGCACTGGGAGTACACCGGCTGAGGCCGGTGCAGCGCCGCCGGTGACCGGTGACGGGGGGCTGCCCGTGACGGGCGGTGGCGCGCTGCGCCGCGGGCGCGGGCCGGTGCCGGCGCACCCGTGGTTCGCCGCGGGCGGGCCGCTGGCGGTGGCGCACCGCGGGTTCGCGCACGGGCCCACGGCGGGGCTGGAGAACTCCCTGCCGGCGTTCGCGGCGGCGCTGGCGCTGGGCTACCGGTACCTGGAGACCGACGCGCGCCTGAGCGCGGACGGGCGGCTGGTGGCCTTCCACGACGAGCGGCTGGACCGGGTCACCGACGGGGCCGGGGTGCTGGCCGAGACGCCGTGGGCGCTGCTGCGGCAGGTGCGCATCGGGGGCCGCGAACCGGTGCCGCTGCTGGAGGACCTGCTGGCGGCCTTCCCCGCCGCGCGCTTCAACGTGGACCTGAAGGACGCGCGCGGGGCGCGGGAGCTGGCGCGGGCGGTGGCGCGCACGGGATCGGCGCACCGGGTGCTGGTGACGGCGTTCTCCGACGCGCGCCGGCGGGCGGCGCTGCGGGAGCTGGCGCGCGCCGGGTGCCCGCCGGTGGCGACCTCGGCGGGCACGAGCCGCACGGGGCTGGCGCTGGCCGGGGCGGCGGGCGGGTCGGCGCGGCTGGTGCGCCGGGCGCTGGCCGGGGTGGGCGCGGTGCAGGTGCCGGTGCGCCACCGGGGCGTGACGGTGGTCGACGAGCGGTTCGTGGCCGCGGTGCACGCGGCCGGGGCGCAGGTGCACGTGTGGACGGTGGACGACCCGCAGCAGGCGCACGCGCTGCTGGACCTGGGCGTGGACGGGCTGATCACCGACCGCGCGGACGTGCTGCGCGAGGTGCTGCGCGCGCGCGGTCAGTGGACCGGCGCGTGAGCGGCGAGGGGTCCTCCCCCGGCTCCCCCGGTACCCCCGGTTCCTCGCGCGGGCGCGGCGGGCGCGGCGGGAAGGAGCTCGCCGACCGCGTCAAGGCCGCCCAGGCGGAGGCGGACACGGCCGCGGCGGAGTTCGAGGCGCTGCTGGGCCGCATCCCCAACGTCGTCGAGGACGGCGTC
>NZ_JBEUEI010000009.1:0-122615 GCF_041020755.1 Kineococcus terrestris
CCGTGGTCCGGTGGTCATAGCGGTGGGGAAACGCCCGGCAACATTCCGAACCCGGAAGCTAAGCCCACCAGCGCCGATGGTACTGCCCGGGAGACTGGGTGGGAGAGTAGGACACCGCCGGCCACACTTCTTCGAGCAAGGGGTGTCGGTCCCTGGTACCACCCCGCGCGGGGTGGGTACCGGGGACCGGCACCCCTTCCTCGTTCCCCGGCACGGTTCTGCCGTCACCGGAGACCGTCCGCGGGCGTCCCCACGTCCGGCCGTATTCGTACCAGCGATCACGGTATTGCCAGTGCAGTGGTCCGTGTCACCGCAGGCGCAGCACCGCGCCGGCCAGCGGCTTGGGGGCGAACGACGTCGTCTTGCGCCCCAGCAGGCGCCCTCTCCGCACCGTGGCGGCGATCCGCGACAACGGCACGCTCGGGAGCAGGACCACGGCCACCTCCTCCGAGACCGCCGCCAGCGCCGAGCCGGTGTCGGCGGTGAACCGCACGCTCTCCGGCTCGACACCCGCCCGGACCAGCGCCTCGTCCACACAGGCGCCCGCTCCCGCCTCGACCCCGCCGTCGGTGAAGCTCAGCAGGCACGCGCCGGTGCTCGTCACCAGCAGGGCGTCCAGCTCGCCCGTCAGCTCGCGCGCGGTCAGCCGCGCCGCGTCGGCGGGGTCGGACAGCGGTCCGCCCCGGACCTCCCGGACGTCGACGGCCAGCGCGCGCAGCACCGGCACGGCCCGCGCGGGCACCGACCGGTGCAGGGGACGCAGCGCGAGGGGGTGCGCCTGGTCGTCGACGACCGCCACCAGGAGCTCTTGCGGCACGCCGGTGGCCTCGAACTCCGCGCGCACCGCGGCGTAGCGGTGGTGACCGTCGGCGACGACCAGGTCCACGTCGCGCAGGTCCTCCGCCACCCTCCGCACGACGTCCTCGTCGTCGAGGCGCCAGACGTCCACCGCGACGCGCACGCCACCGCCGTCGCTGGTCACCGCGCCCGCCACCGGGTGCCCGTGGCGCTCCGCGGCCCGCACGAGCTCCGTGGCCGCCGGCGCCCCGCCGCCGTGCACGAGCAGGACCGGTTCCGAGTCGACGCCCGTCTCCCGCAACCTCTCCCGCCGCGACCGGACCACGTCGGGGAAGACCGCCTCGTGCGGGTGCACCCGCGCGCCCGTGCCCGCGTCCACCCGCAGGGACGCCAGGAGGAAGCGGTGCTCCGCACCCGCCCGGCGCTGGCGCACCACGTACAGCGAGGGCCCGTCCTGCACGAGGGCGCCCTCGGCCAGCCACCGGTCCACCGCCCGGCCCGGGGCCGGGTCGTTCTCCGGGCGCTCCAGCCGCGTCACGGCCCACGGGGAGGCCTGCAGGCGGGCCGCGCGCGCCGCGCGGGGCAGGTCGGTGTGCGGCGGGGCCAGGACGGAGCCCAGGTCGCCGACGACGTCCGGGACGTAGCGCAGCCCGCGGAAGGGCCGCAGCGGGGCGTCGGCGCCGGCGGGCGACGCTCCGGCGGGAGGAGCCTCGGCGCGCGCCCCCTCGCGCCCTCCCGTCACGCGGCGCATCCTACGGTCGAGGCCGCGGCGCCCGTCGCGCCGGCCACCCGAACCCGTCCAGCGCGTCGTCCAGGTCGAGAGGAGGCCGTCCCGTGCCAGCGAGCCACCAGGAGGGCAAGCCGTCCGGAGGTCCCTACGAGTGGCTGCAGCGCGG
The DNA here is from genome assembly GCF_041020755.1 of Kineococcus terrestris. Lineage (NCBI taxonomy): Bacteria > Bacillati > Actinomycetota > Actinomycetes > Kineosporiales > Kineosporiaceae > Kineococcus > Kineococcus terrestris. Next base: position 1,695 of record NZ_JBEUEI010000009.1, read on the forward strand.
GCTGGCGCTGCTCGCCGGCGGGGAAGCCGCGGCCGCCGCCACCCTGCTGTCCCGCGCGCACGCGGAGGAGCCCGGCTCGACAGGGGTGCTCGAAGCGCTGGCCCGCGCCCAGTACGACTCCGGTGACGTGGCCGCCGCCGCCGACTCCTTCGAGCGCCTCGCCCGGGCCCGCCCGGCCGACGACTACGCTCACTTCGGTCTCGGGCTGAGCCTCAGCCGCCTCGGCCGCTTCGGCCCGGCCGCCGAGCACCTGGCCATGGCCCACGCCATGCGCCCGGACCGGCCCGAGTACGCCGACCGCCTGCGACAGGTCCGCGCCACGCTCGCCGCGCGGCAGACACCGGGGAGCCCGTGACCACCACCGCCACGACCAGCACCACGACCAGCGCTGCGGCCAGCGGCCCACGGCCCGCCGACCGGTCCGGGCCGGTGCTGGCGGGGAGCGCGGGGCCGCTGCTGGACGCCCACGACACGCTCCTGCTGGACCTGGACGGGGTCGTCTACGTCGGCCCCGACGCCGTCCCGCACGCCCCCGCGGCCCTGGCCGCCGCCCGGGAGGCGGGGGTGCGCCTGGCCTACATCACCAACAACGCCGCCCGCACCCCCGACGTGGTCGCCGCCCACCTGCGCGAGCTGGGCGCACCGGCCGACGACGACGACGTGGTGACGTCGGCGCAGGCGGCGGCCCGGCACCTGGCCGCGACCCTCGCCCCCGGCTCGCCCGTCCTGCTGGTGGGCGGACGGGGCCTGCGGGTCGCGCTCACCGAGGTGGGGCTGCGGCCCGTGGACAGCCTCGCGCAGGAGCCCGCGGCCGTCGTGCAGGGCTTCTCCCCGGACATCGGCTGGAAGCTGCTGGCCGAGGCCACCCACGCGGTGCGCTCGGGGCTGCCGTGGACGGCGAGCAACCTGGACCGGACGGTGCCCACCCCGGGTGGGCCGGCGCCCGGCAACGGACTGCTCGTCGAGCTGGTCGCCGCCGCCGCGGGGCGCCGGCCCGGCACCGTGTGCGGCAAGCCCGAGCGGGCGCTGTTCGACGAGGCGGTGCGCCGCACCGGCGCCCGCAGCGCCCTCGTGGTCGGCGACCGCCTGGACACCGACCTGCAGGGCGCCCGCACCGCCGGGCTGCCGGGTCTGCTGGTCCTCACCGGCGTCACGGGCGTCGCCGAGCTGGTGGCGGCCGCACCGCACGAGCGGCCCACCGCCGTGGCGCACGACCTGCGCGGCCTCCGGGCCGAGCACCCCGGACCCGAGGTCGGCGGCGACGCCTCCGCGGTCACCGCGCGCTGCCGCGACGCGCGGGTGGAGGTCGCCGACGGCGTCCTGCGGGTGGTCTCCTCCGCGCCGGGACCCGACGGCCTGGACGTCCTGCGGGCCGGGGCCGAGGCGTGCTGGTGGACCGCGGACACCGGCGCACCGCTGGACCCGGACGCCGCCGCGGCGGTCCTGCGCGAGCACGTGGCTGTCGGGACCGGCTCGTAGAGTTGCCGCGTGACCGACCGACCCGTCCCGGGCCCGCCCCGCGACCCCTCCCGGCCGAGCCCCGCCGAGGCCGCCGCGGACAGCGCCCTGGAGGACGCGCTGGAGCGGCTGGAGGCCCTGCGGGGGGTCCCGGTGCACGAGCACCCGGACGCCTTCGCCGAGGTGGACCGCGCGCTGCGCGAGCGCCTCGCGGCGGCCGAGGACTGATGGCGCGCAGGCAGCGGCTCGACGCCGAGCTGGTCCGGCGCGGCCTGGCGCGCTCGCGCCAGCAGGCCGGGGAGCTCGTGGCGGCCGGCCGCGTGCGCGTGCAGGGCAGCACCGCGGCCAAGCCGGCCACGCAGGTCGACCTGGCGGCCGCCATCGTCGTGGAGGGCGGCGCCGACGGTGACGACTGGGTCAGCCGCGGCGCGCACAAGCTCCTCGGGGCGCTGGACGCCTTCGCCGTGCCCGTCACCGGCCGGCGCTGCCTCGACGCCGGCGCCAGCACCGGCGGCTTCACCGACGTCCTGCTGCGCCGCGGCGCCGGGCACGTCGTGGCCGTCGACGTCGGCTACGGGCAGCTGGCGTGGTCGCTGCGCCAGGACCCGCGCGTGACCGTCCTGGAACGCACCAACGTGCGCACCCTCGACCCCGCCCTCGTGGCGCCCGCGCCCTCCCTGGTCGTGGCCGACCTGTCCTTCATCTCCCTGACCCTCGTCCTGCCGGCCCTCGTGGCCTGCGCGGCCCCGGAGGCGGACCACGTGCTCATGGTGAAGCCCCAGTTCGAGGTCGGGCGCGAGGCGCTCGGCACCGGCGGCGTCGTGCGCAGCGCCGCGCTGCGCGCCGACGCCGTGCGCAGGGTCGCCGACGCGGCCGCGGCCGCCGGTGCCGGGGTGCGGGGCGTGGCCGCCAGCCCGCTGCCCGGGCCCAGCGGCAACGTGGAGTACTTCCTGCACCTGGCCGCCGGCGCCCCGCCGCTGGACGAGGACGAGCTGGCGCGCGCCGTCGCCGAGGGCCCGCAGGCGGGGCTGGCGTGAGCGCCCCCGACGAGCGCCACAGCGTCCTCGTGCTCGCCCACACGGGGCGGGCCGAGGCCGTCAGCGCCCTGGTCGAGGTGGTGCGCCGCTTCGCCGCGGCGGGGGTGCGCACCCTGATGACCCACGAGGAGGCCGCCGCCCTGGGGCCCGGCGACCGCCGCCTCGTCACGGCGTGCGAGCTGTCCGGGGCCGTCGCCGACGCCGACATGGTCGTCGTCCTGGGCGGCGACGGGACCATCCTGCGCGCGGCCGAGCTGGTGCGCGGGACGCCCACCGTCCTGCTGGGCGTCAACCTCGGCCACGTCGGCTTCCTGGCCGAGGCCGAGCGCGAGGAGGTCACCGACACCGTCGCGCGGGTCGTCGCCGGCGACTACCGCGTCGAGGAGCGCATGACGCTCGACGTCGTCGTGCTGCGCGACGGGGAGGTGGTCTCGCGCTCCTGGGCCGTCAACGAGGTCTCCGTGGAGAAGGCCAGCCGCGAGCGGATGGTCGAGGTCGTCGTCGACGTCGACGGGCGGCCGCTGAGCACGTTCGGCGCCGACGGCGTCATCGCGGCCACGCCCACCGGTTCCACCGCCTACGCCTTCTCCGCCGGCGGGCCCGTCGTCTGGCCGGAGGTCGAGGCGCTGCTGGTCGTGCCGATCAGCGCGCACGCCCTGTTCGCCCGGCCGCTGGTCATCGCGCCCACCTCCGTGGTGGGCGTGGAGGTGCTCCCCGGCCCCAGCGGCGGCGGGGTCGTCTGGTGCGACGGGCGGCGCACCTTCGAGGCGCCCGCCGGCTGCCGGGTCGAGGTGCGCCGCTCGGCGACCAGCGTGCGGCTGGCGCGGCTGAGCCGCGGGCTGTTCACCGACCGCCTCGTCGCCAAGTTCGGGCTGCCCGTGCAGGGCTGGAGGGGACCGCGCGCGTGATCGAGGAGATCCGGATCCGCCACCTGGGGGTCATCCGCGACGCGCGCCTGCCGCTGGGACCCGGGCTGACCGTCGTCACCGGTGAGACCGGGGCCGGCAAGACCATGGTCGTCACCGGGCTCGGGCTGCTCATGGGCGCGCGCGCGGACGCCGCTGCCGTCCGCGCGGGCGCCGACAGCGCCGTCGTCGAGGGCCGCCTGCGCGTCGACCCCGACGGCCCCGTGGCCGCCCGCGCCGCCGAGGCCGGCGGCGAGGTCGAGGACGGCGAGCTGCTGGTGGCGCGCGCCGTCGGCGCCGGCGGCCGCAGCCGCGTCCACGTCGGCGGCCGCGCCGCGCCCGTGGGCGTGCTGGCCGAGCTGGCCGAGCACCTCGTGGCCGTGCACGGGCAGACCGAGCAGCTGCGCCTGCGCTCGGCCGCCCAGCAGCTGCGCGTCCTGGACGCCTTCGCCGGGTCCGCGGTCGCCGCCGACCTGGCCGCCTACCGCGAGCAGCACGCCCGCTGGCGACGGCTGGCCGCCGAGCACGACGACGTCGCCTCCCGCACCGCCGAGCGCGCCCGCGAGGCCGAGCTGCTGCGCTTCGGCCTGCACGAGGTGGAGGCCGTGGACCCGCAGCCCGGCGAGGACGTCGCGCTGCGCGAGGAGTCCGAGCGGCTCGGGCACACCGAGCTGCTGCGCACCGCGGCGGCCACCGCTCACGAGGCCCTGGCCGGTGAGGCCGGCGGCGCCGACGAGGCCGTGGGCGCCGCGCGCGCCGCGCTGGCCCCGGCCGCCGAGCACGACCCGGCGCTGGCGGCGCTGGCCGGGCGCGCCGACGAGCTGGCCTACCTGCTCACCGACCTGGCCACCGACCTGGCCGCCTACGCCAGCGCGGTCGAGGCCGACCCGGCGCGCCTGGCCGCCGTGGAGGAGCGGCGCGCCCAGCTCGCGGCGCTCGTGCGCCGCTACGCGCCCGCCGGCGGGCCGGACGCCCCGGAGGGGGTGGCCGGCGTGCTCGCGTGGGCGCGCACCGCCGCCGAGCGGCTGCTCGACCTCGACGACGACGGGCGCCTGGAGCGGCTGGCGGCCGAGCGCGACGCCGCGCACGAGCAGGCCCGCGCGACCGCCGCGCGCCTGGGCCGGGCGCGCCGGGAGGCCGCCCGCCGCCTGGAGGAGCGCGTCGCGGCCGAGCTGACCGCCCTGGCCATGCCCAGCGCCCGCCTCGCCGTCGCCGTCGAGGAGACCGCCGAGCTCGGCCCGCACGGGGCCGACGCGGTCGAGCTGCAGCTGGCGGCGCACTCCGGGGCCGCGCCCCGGCCGCTGGCCCGCGGCGCCTCCGGCGGTGAGCTCTCCCGCGTCATGCTGGCGCTCGAGGTCGTCCTGGCCGGCGCCGACCCCGTGCCGACGATGGTCTTCGACGAGGTCGACGCGGGGGTCGGCGGCCGCGCGGCCGTCGAGATCGGCCGCCGGCTGGCCCGGCTGGCCCGCACGACGCAGGTCCTCGTCGTCACCCACCTCGCCCAGGTCGCGGCCTTCGCCGACGCGCACCTCGTCGTCGTCAAGACCGACGACGGCAGCGTCACCGAGTCCGGGGTCGTGGCGCTGGACCACGACGGCCGGGTCGAGGAGCTGGCGCGCATGCTGTCCGGGCGCGGCTCGGGGACCGCCCGCGCGCACGCCGAGGAGCTGCTGCGCGCCTCCACCCTCGACGACGGCCCCGCCGCGGGAGACGACGTCCCGGCCTCCGCGGACACCCCTCCGGCCGCCCCCGCGGATGCCCCCGCGGACGCCCCCGCGGACGCCCCCGCGGCGGAGCCGTCCGGGGGCCGGACGGGGCGCGCGGGCTCCACCGGTCGCGGCCCGGCGCGTGCACCGCGGGCCCGCGCGCCGCGCGTGCGACCATCGACGCCGACGTGAACGGCCGGCCGCACCACCGTGGACGGTGGACGGCCGGGCGCGCCGGCGCGGTGAGGACCCGCGGTGCGGCGGGAGGTGCGGTCGCTGGCGCGGCCGGGGACGTGCGGCGGGTGGGGGACGGGGTGGAGGGCGCGTGGTGAGGCGTCGGCGCGGGCGCGCCGCGGCGCAGTCCCCCGAGACCGGTGCCGCCGGCGCGGTGCGGGCCACCGCCCGCGTGGACCGGCGCACCAAGCGGCTGACCAAGCGGTTGCGCCCGGGCGAGGTGGCCGTCATCGACCACCTCGACCTCGACCGCGTCTCGGCGGAGGCGCTGGTCGCCTGCGCCCCGGCGGCCGTCGTCAACGCCGCCGCCAGCACCTCCGGCCGCTACCCCAACCTGGGCCCGGAGATCCTCCTGGCCGCCGGCGTGCCCGTCCTCGACGCCGTCGGCGAGGACGTCATGGCCGCCGTGCGCGAGGGGCAGCGCGTGGAGCTGGCCGGGGACGCGCTGTCGGTGGACGGCCGGGTCGTCGCGCGCGGCCGGCGGCTGAGCGCCGAGCTCGTCGCCGCGGACATGGAGGCCGCCCGGGCGGGCCTGTCCCTGCAGCTGGAGGCGTTCGCCGCCAACACGATGGAGTACCTGCGCCGCGAGCGGGACCTGCTGCTGGACGGCGTGGGCGTGCCCGACATCGCCACCGACCTGGAGGGCCGGCACGTCCTCGTCGTGGTCCGCGGCTACCACTACAAGGAGGACCTGGTCACGCTGCGCCCCTACGTGCGCGAGTACCGCCCGGTGCTCATCGGCGTCGACGGCGGCGCCGACGCCATCCTCGAGGCCGGCTGGAAGCCCGACATGATCGTCGGCGACATGGACTCCGTGTCCGACGCCGCGCTGCGCAGCGGCGCCGAGGTCGTCGTCCACGCCTACCGCGACGGCCGGGCACCCGGCCTCGACCGGGTCCGCCAGCTCGGCATCGACCCGGTCGTCTTCCCCGCCACGGGCACCAGCGAGGACGTGGCGATGCTGCTGGCCGACGACAAGGGCGCCACCCTGATCGCGGCGGTGGGCACCCACGTCACGCTCGTGGAGTTCCTCGACAAGGGGCGCGCCGGCATGGCCAGCACGTTCCTGACCCGCCTGCGGGTGGGCGGCAAGCTCGTCGACGCCAAGGGCGTCTCGCGCCTGTACCGCTCGCGCGTGTCCGACGCGCAGGTGCTGGTGCTCGTCCTGGCCGGTGTCCTGGCGCTGGCCGCGGCGCTGCTGGTCACCCCCACCGGGCAGGCGATCCTGGCGGTGACGGGCGCGCGGCTGGAGACGTGGTGGGCGGCGTTCGTCAGCTGGCTGCCCTGGACCGGCCCGTGACGCGCCGGCCGCCGGCCCGCGGGCCCGCCGCCCCGGCCCGTCCCGCCCGTCCGACCCGTCCCCGCCCCGGAGCTGCCTGGTGATCGACTTCCGCTACCACGTCGTCTCGCTGGTGTCGGTGTTCCTGGCGCTCGCGGTCGGCATCGTGCTGGGCGCCGGCCCCCTCAACGAGGGGATCTCGGTGGGCATCACGGACCAGGTGCGGCAGCTGACGCAGGAGCAGGAGCAGCTGCGCACCGAGCGCGACCAGGCGCAGGCGGCCCTCGCCGCGCGCGAGGAGTGGGCCGCCACCGTCGCACCGGCCCTGGTGGCCCGCCAGCTCGGCGGTCGCGCGGTCGCCGTCGTGGAGCTGCCGGGGGCCGACGCCGACGTCACGGACGAGGCCGTGGCCGTGCTGGAGGCCGCCGGCGCCACGGTCGCGTCGCGGGTCGCCGTCTCCGCGGACTGGGTCGACCCCGCCCTGGCCGCCGACCGCGCCGACCTGGCCGGGCGGCTGAGCGCCGCGCGTCCCGGCACCGGCGCCGGCGCCGGGGAGGGTGGCGACGAGGGCGCCCAGCAGGACGCCGGTGCGCCGGACGAGGACGGTGCCGCGCAGGACGGCGGTGGCGGTGACGGCGGTGACGGCGGTGACGGCGCGGCGGCCGGCGGCGACGAGGGGGCCCAGGACGTGCTGGCGGGGGCGCTGGCCGCCGCGCTGGTCGTCCCCGACCTCGGGACCGAGGCGCCCGGCCCCGTCGCCGGCGAGGGGTTGCAGGCGCTGGTGGACGCCGGCCTGGTCGAGGTGCGCGGCGAGCCCGCGGGACCCGCCAGCCTGGCCCTGCTCGTGGCGGGTCCCGCCCCCGACGTCGAGGGGGACGCCGAGGCGGCCGAGGCCGCCGAGGCCGGCGCCGCGGCCTGGACGACGCTGGCCGCCCGCTTCGACGCGGCCTCGGCCGGTGCCCTGCTGGCCGGCCCGGCGGGGTCGGCGGACGAGGGCGGCGCCGTGGCGGCCGTGCGCGCCGACGCGGACGTGGCCGGGGCCGTCAGCACCGTCGACGACCTGGACTCCGCGAGCGGCCGGGTCTCGGCCGTCCTCGGGCTGCGCGAGCAGCTGAGCGGTGACGCCGGCCAGTACGGCACCGCCTCGACCGCGGACGCGCTCAGCCCGCCGCTGCCCGCGGTGGCGGCCCCGTGAGCGCCGCGGGCGCCGCGCGCGCCGCCGCGGCCGCCGGCCTCGCGCTCGCGGCCGGGCGGCGGCTGCGCCGGGCGGTCGCGGACGGGCCGGTGCCCGGCGGGCGGGAGCGCTGGGAGCGGACCAACCACCGCGGCGACGCGGTCACCCTGCTCGAGGGTCCGGTCGCCGCGCTGGCGGCGGCCGCCGGCTGCCTGGCCGCCCCCGGCCGCTGGCGGGCCGCGGGCCTGGTCGCCCTCACCGGCGGTGCGCTGCTCGGCGCCGTGGACGACCTGGCCGAGCGGCGCGGCGAGCGGGACGCGGGGGCCCGGGGCCTGCGCGGGCACCTGGCGGCGCTGCGCGCGGGCCGGCTGACGACGGGGGCCGTGAAGGTGGCGGGGCTGGCCGCCACCGGCCTGGCCGTCGCGGCGCTCACCGAGGGCGCCGGCCCCGTGCGCTCGGCGGGGCCGGCGCGCGCGACCGGGCCCGGGGGGACCGGGGCACGGGTGGCCGGTGCCCTGGTCGCCGGCGCCCTCGTCGCCGGCAGCGCCAACCTGCTCAACCTCTTCGACCTGCGCCCCGGCCGCGCCCTGAAGGTGGTGCTGCTGGCCGCCGCGCCGCTGGCGGCCGGTCCCGCGGCGCCGCTGGCGGCCGCGGCCACCGGGTCCGCCGCGGCGGTGCTCGGCGACGACCTGGCCGGGCGCAGCATGCTGGGCGACACCGGTGCCAACGCGCTCGGGGCGCTGCTGGGCACCGCCGTGCTGGCCCGCTGCGGCCCGCGCGGTCGCGGCGCCGTCCTCGCCGTCGTCGTGGCCCTGACGCTGCTCAGCGAGCGGGTCAGCTTCACCCGCGTCATCGAGGCGGTGCCCGCGCTGCGCGAGCTCGACCGGCTCGGTCGGCCCTGAGCCGGCGCGCCGGCACCCTGGCCGGGGCGGTCGCCTCCGTCGCGCTGCTGACGGTGGCGGCCCGCCTGGCCGGGTTCGGGCGGCTGGTCGCCTTCTCGCAGACCGTCGGCGACACCTGCCTGGGCACGGCCTACCAGACGGCCAACCAGGTGCCCAACGTCCTGTTCGAGGTCGTCGCCGGCGGCGCGCTGGCCGGGGTGCTGGTCCCGGTGCTGTCGGCGCGGCTGGCCTCCGGCGACGCCCGCGAGCGCGCCGCCGCCTCCCGCACGGCCTCCTTCGCGCTGACGTGGAGCGTGCTGGCGCTGGTCCTCGTGGCGGGGCTGGCGGCGCTGCTGGCGCGGCCGCTGATGAGCTGGTTGCTGGCCGGCGGGGCCGCCGAGGAGTGCCGCGGCCTGGTCGGCACGGGGGTGCTCATGCTGTGGGTGTTCCTGCCGCAGGTGCCGCTGTACGCGGTGGCCGTCGTCCTGGCCGGCGTCCTGCAGGCGCAGCAGCGCTTCACCGCGCCGGCCGCCGCGCCGCTGGTCTCCAGCGTCGTCGTCGCCGGCGCCTACCTGCTGACCGGGCGGCTGGCACCGGCCGCGGTGGTCTCGGGCGACGACCTGGCGGACGTGCCGGCCGCCGCGCTGGCGGTGCTGGCCGGCGGCACGAGCCTCGGGGTGGTGGCGCTCGCGCTGACGCACGCGCCGGCGCTGCGCTCGGCGGTGCGCTGGCGACCGGCGCTGACGCCCGCGCCCGGGGACGGGCCCGTCCTGCGGACCCTGGCGCTGTCGGGGCTGACCGTCCTGCTGGCCCAGCAGGTGGTCGCCGTGGCGGTCACCCGGCTGGCCAACGACGGCGGCGCGGGCGCGGTGAACCGGTGGAGCTACGCGTGGGCGCTGTTCCTGCTGCCGTACGCCGTGCTGGCCGTCCCCGTGGCCACCGCCGTCTTCCCGCGCCTGGCGCGCGCGGCCGGGACACCGGCCGCCGCACCCGCCGGCGCCCCGGCCCCGCAGGACCCGCAGGACCCGCAGGATCCGCGGGACCCGCGGGCCGGGGACGCGGAGGACTTCGCGCCCCTGGTGGCGCGCACCGCGCGCACGGTCGTCGTCGTCAGCGCCGCCGGCGCGGCGGCGCTGGCCGCGGTGGCGCAGCCGGTGGCCGCGGTCTTCGTGGTCGTCAGCGACGTCGGCTCGGGGCTGTCGGGGGACCTGGCCGGTGCCCTGGTCGCCGCCGCGCCCGGCCTCGTCGGCTACGGCCTGCTGGCGCTGCTCACCCGGGCGCTGTACACGGTGGGCGGGGGCCGGGCCGCCGCGCTGGCCACCGTGGCCGGGTGGGCGCTCGTCCTGGCCGCCGCCGTGGTCGCCGCGCGCGCCCTGCCGCCGGAGCGGCTGGTGACGGGCTTCGCCGCCGCGCACGCGCTGGGCCTGTCGCTGGCCGGGCTGCTGCTGGCCCTGGCGCTGCGCCGCCGGCGCGGGGCGGCGACCGTGGCGGGGGTGGCCCGCACGGTCGCGCTGGCGGTGCCCGCGGCCGCCGCGGCCGGAGCGGGCGGTGCGGGCACGGCCGCGGCGCTGGGCCCGGGGCTGGGCGGCTCGCTGCCGGGGGAGGTCCTCGTGGCCGCCGCCGCGGCCGCCGTCGCCGGGGTGCTGGTGCTGGCACTGCTGCGGCTGCTGCTGCCGGGGCAGGTGGCGCCGCTGCTGGCCGCGGCCGGGCGCGTGCTGCCCGGCCGGGTGCGCCATGCTGCCCGGCGTGGCGGGCGCTGAGGGCGGGGGCACGGCGGGGACCGGAGCGGGCCCGGCGGGGGAGCGGGCGCGCGTCGTGCTGGTGCTCGGCAGCAGCGCCGGTGGCGTCGGCCGGCACGTGCACGCGCTGGTCGGGGCCCTGCGCGCGGACGGGTCCGTCGCCGTGGCCGCGCCCGCCGCGACGCTGGAGCGCTTCGCCTTCGCGGCCGCCGGGGCGCTGACGGCGCCGGTGGAGGTCGGGGCCTCGCTGCACCCGCTGCGCGACGCGCGCGCCGCCGCCCGCCTGCGCGCCCTGCTGCGCCGCGCCCGGCCGCAGGTGGTCCACGCGCACGGGGTGCGCGCCGGGCTGGTGGCGCTGCTGGCGGTGCGCTCCCTGCCGCGCCGCCCGGCCCTCGTCGTCACCCTCCACAACGCCGTCCTCGGCTCGGGCCGGCGCGCCGCGCTCGGGCGCGCGGTGCAGCGGCGCGTGGCCGCCGGCGCCGACGCCGTGCTGGGCGTGTCCGGCGACCTGGTGGCGCAGGCCCGCGCCGCGGGGGCGGCCGCGGCCGAGCGCGCCCTCGTGCCCGCCCCGCCCACCGCCCCGGCCCGCGAGCCGGCCCGGGTGCGGGAGCGGGAGGGGCTGGGAGAGGCCCTGGTCGTCCTGGCGGTGGCGCGCCTGGCGCCGCAGAAGGGCCTGGACGACCTGCTGACGGCCGCCGCCTCGCTGCCCGCGCGGGTGGGCGGTCGCGACGTCGTCGTCCTGCTCGCCGGTGACGGGCCGCTGCGCGCCGCGTTGGAGCGGCGGGTGGCCGCCGAGCGGCTGCCCGTGCGCCTGCTGGGCGCGCGCGCGGACGTGCCCGACCTGCTCGGCGCGGCCGACGTCGTCGTCAGCGCCAGCGTCTGGGAGGGGCAGCCGGTCTTCCTGCAGGAGGCGCTGCGCGCGGGGGCGGCGGTCGTGGCCACCGACGCCGGCGGCACGGGCGAGGTGACGGGCGCGGCCGCGGACCTCGTGCCCGTGGGCGACCCGCCGGCCCTGGCCGCGGCCCTGCGGCGGCTGCTGGCCGACGACGCGCTGCGCGCCGAGCGGGGTGCCGCGGCCCGGGTGCGGGCCGCGCAGCTGCCCACCGCCGAGGACGCGGCCGCGCAGGTGCGCGCCGTCCACGCCCGCGCGGTGGCCCACCGGCGCGCCCGCGTCGGGTAACCTCGAAGTCCGTGGCGAACCGCACCTCCTCCGAGTCCTCGACCCAGCAGATCTTCGTGACCGGAGGGGTGGCGTCCTCCCTCGGCAAGGGGCTCACGGCCTCCAGCCTCGGCCGGCTCCTGCGCGCCCGCGGTCTGCGGGTCGCCATGCAGAAGCTCGACCCCTACCTCAACGTCGACCCCGGGACGATGAACCCGTTCCAGCACGGCGAGGTGTTCGTCACCGACGACGGCGCCGAGACCGACCTGGACATCGGCCACTACGAGCGCTTCCTCGACGTGCGCTTCGACGCCTCGGCCAACGTGACCACCGGCCAGGTGTACTCCTCGGTGATCGCCAAGGAGCGGCGCGGGGAGTACCTGGGCGACACCGTGCAGGTCATCCCGCACATCACCAACGAGATCGTCGACCGGATGCGCGCGCAGGCGCGCGAGGACATCGACGTCATCATCACCGAGGTCGGCGGCACCGTCGGCGACATCGAGTCCCTGCCGTTCCTGGAGGCCGCGCGCCAGGTGCGCCAGCGGCTGGGCCGCGACAACGTGTTCTTCGTGCACGTCTCGCTCGTGCCGTACATCGGGCCCAGCGGGGAGCTGAAGACCAAGCCGACGCAGCACTCGGTGGCCGCGCTGCGCAGCATCGGCATCCAGCCCGACGCCATCGTGTGCCGGGCGGACCGGGAGATCCCCGAGAGCGTCAAGCGCAAGATCGCCTCGATGTGCGACGTGGACGACGAGGCCGTGGTCGCCGCCATCGACGCGCCGTCGATCTACGACATCCCCAAGGTGCTGCACCGCGAGGGCCTGGACGCGTACGTCGTGCGCAAGCTGAACCTGTCGTTCCGCGACGTGGACTGGACCGCGTGGGACGACCTGCTGCGCCGCGTGCACAGCCCCCGCCGCCGCGTCGAGGTGGCCCTGGTCGGCAAGTACATCGACCTGCCCGACGCCTACCTGTCGGTGACCGAGGCGCTGCGCGCCGGGGGTTTCGCCGAGGACGCCAAGGTCGACATCCGCTGGGTCGCCTCCGACGACTGCGCCACCCCCGCCGGGGCGCGCAAGGAGCTCGCCGGGGTCGACGCGGTGTGCGTGCCGGGTGGTTTCGGGGTGCGCGGCATCGAGGGCAAGCTCGGCGCGCTGCGCTGGGCGCGGGAGAACCAGGTGCCCACGCTGGGGCTGTGCCTGGGCCTGCAGTGCATGGTGATCGAGTACGCGCGCACGGTCGCCGGCCTGGCCGACGCCAGTTCCACCGAGTTCGACCCGGCCTCCACCGCGCCCGTCATCGCGACGATGGCCGAGCAGCGCGACATCGTCGCCGGCGAGGGCGACCTGGGCGGCACGATGCGCCTGGGTTCCTACGACGCCGTCCTGCAGCGGGGTTCCGTGGTGGCCGCCACCTACGGCAGCGAGCGCATCTCCGAGCGGCACCGGCACCGGTTCGAGGTGAACAACGCCTACCGCGAGCAGCTGGCCGCGGCGGGCCTGGTGTTCTCCGGCCTGTCCCCGGACCGGGAGCTGGTGGAGTTCGTCGAGCTGCCCGCCGAGGTGCACCCGTACTACGTGGGCACGCAGGCCCACCCGGAGTTCAAGTCGCGCCCGACGCGGGCGCACCCGCTGTTCTCCGGCCTCGTGGCCGCCGCCCTGGACCGCCAGCGCGCCGAGACGCTGCTGGACGTCGAGCCCGAGCCGGTGCCGGACGGCACGGAGCAGGCGGCGGAGCAGGAGCTGGCGCAGGGGGCCCGCGCGTGAGCGGTCCCGACGCGCTGGACCTGCCCGTCGCGACGGGCGGGGACCTGGCCGACGCCCTCGCCGAGCGGCCCACCGAGCTCGTCGAGACGGTGTTCCGCGGGCACGTGTGGGACGTCGTGCGCGAGCGGGTCGAGCTGCCCGGCGGCCGCTCGGTCACCCGCGACGTGCAGCGCCACCCCGGTGCCGTGACGGTGCTGGCCCTCGACGACGCCGAGCGCCTGGTGCTGGTGCGCCAGTACCGCCACCCGGTGCGCCGGGAGCTGTGGGAGCTGCCGGCGGGCCTGCTGGACGTGGCGGGGGAGCCGCCGCTGACCGCGGCGCAGCGGGAGCTGGCCGAGGAGGCCGACCTGCGCGCGGCGGACTGGGCCGTGCTCGTGGACTGGTTCAACTCCCCGGGCGGTTCCAGCGAGGGCAACCGCATCTACCTGGCCCGCGGTCTGAGCGCCGTGCCGGAGGCCGAGCGGCACGAGCGCGAGGACGAGGAGCGCGACATGGTCGCCGTCCGCGTCGGGCTCGACGGGGCCGTGCGGGCGGTGCTGGACGGCCGCCTGGCCAACCCGGGCACCGTCATCGGCGTGCTCGCGCTGGCGGCCGCGCGCTCGGCGGGCTTCTCGACGCTGCGCCCGGCCGACACGCCGTGGACGCCGGGGCTCGCGGGACCCGACCGCTCCTGAGGGCGTCGCTAAGGTCGGTCGGGTGCTCACCGGTGGACCAGCGCCCGCCCTCGACGGGGCGCCGTCGTCCGGGCCGGCGTCCGCGACCCCGTCCGCGGGCCGGTCCGCGGCGGGGCCCCTGGAGGCGGCCGTGCGCGACTACCTGGCGCACCTGCGCGTCGAGCGGGGCCTGAGCGAGAACACCCTGGGCGCCTACCGGCGCGACCTGGCCCGCTACGTGCGCTTCCTGCGCGCCCGGGGGGTCGCCGACCCCGGGCAGGTGGAGGAGGCGGCCGTCAGCGCGTTCGTCGTGGCGCTGCGCGACGGCGCGGACGGCGCCGCGGCGCTGACGGCCAGCTCCGCGGCCCGCACGGCCTCGGCCGTGCGCGGCTGGCACCGCTTCCTGCTGGCCGAGGGCCGCACCGGCCGGGACCCGTCGGTGCAGGTGCGCCCGCCCGTGCCGCCGCGCCGGCTGCCGGCGGCCCTGACGGTCGACGAGGTCGCGGCCCTGCTGGAGGTGGCCGGGGCCGGCGACGGGCCGGTGCCGCTGCGCGACAAGGCCCTGCTGGAGCTGCTGTACGGCTCGGGCGCGCGCATCAGCGAGGCCGTCGGCCTGGACGTCGACGACGTCTCCGAGCAGGTCCTCGGCGAGAGCGGCGTGGTGCGCCTGCGCGGCAAGGGCGGCAAGGAGCGCGTCGTGCCCGTCGGCTCCTACGCGCGGCGCGCGCTGGAGCAGTACCTGGTGCGCGCCCGTCCCGCGCTGGCGGCCGCTGGCCGCGGCGGGGCGGCGCTGTTCCTCAACAGCCGCGGCGGGCGGCTGTCGCGGCAGAGCGCGTGGGCCGTCCTGCAGGCGGCCGCCGGGCGCGCCGGGACCACCCGCACCGTCTCCCCGCACACGCTGCGGCACTCCTTCGCCACCCACCTGCTGCAGGGCGGGGCGGACGTGCGCGTCGTGCAGGAGCTGCTGGGGCACGCCTCGGTGGCGACCACGCAGGTGTACACGCTGGTGACGGTCGACTCGCTGCGCGAGGTGCACGCCGGGACGCACCCGCGCGCCCTCGCGGTGCCGCGGGCCTCGATCGACCTGACGGGGGACGCGGCGGGGGACGCGGTGGGCGTCGTGGCCGGGGGTGTGACCGCCGCGCCGGCGGCGGACTAAGGTCGAGCGCGCCGCGCCCGGCGCGCCAGCCGCGACGGAGCAGCTCGCCACGACGTCCCCGACCGCCCGAGGAAGTGCCGCACCCGTGACCAGCGAGTACCCGCCGCCCCGCCCCGCCAGCCCGGCCGAGGGCCCGGTGCCGGGAGACCCCGGGCTGGTCGGCACCCACCCGCCGCACGCCGAGCAGCCCGGGGACGGGCGGCCCGCCGTGGGCGGGGACGGCGCGGCCCCGGCGGACGCTGCGGTGGAGACGGCGCCCGCCGCCGGCCGCGACGTGCAGGCGCAGATGGAGCTCGGCCCGCAGCACGGCCCGACGGGCAGGCCGCTGCCGTCCTTCCCGGTGCCCGCGCCCCTGCACCAGCACGGCCCCGCGCGCGTCATCTCGATGTGCAACCAGAAGGGCGGCGTCGGCAAGACGACGACCACCATCAACCTGGGGGCGGCGCTGGCCGAGTACGGCCGGCGGGTCCTGCTCGTCGACTTCGACCCCCAGGGGGCGCTGTCGGCCGGGCTGGGCATCAACCCGCACGAGCTGGACGCGACGGTCTACCAGCTGCTCATGGAGCGCGGCACCGACGTGCGCTCGGTGATCCGCGAGACGCAGGTGGCGGGTCTGGACCTGCTGCCGGCCAACATCGACCTGTCGGCGGCCGAGGTGCAGCTGGTGGGGGAGGTGGCCCGCGAGAGCGTCCTGGCGCGGGCGCTGCGCCCGGCGCTGGCCGACTACGACGTCGTCCTCATCGACTGCCAGCCCTCGCTGGGCTTACTGACGGTCAACGCCCTGACGGCCTCGCACGGGGTGGTCATCCCGCTGGAGTGCGAGTTCTTCGCGCTGCGCGGGGTGGCGCTGCTGGTGGAGACGATCGAGAAGGTGCAGGAGCGGCTGAACCCGGCGCTGGAGATCGACGGGATCCTGGCGACGATGTACGACGGGCGCACGCTGCACAGCCGCGAGGTGGTGACGCGGGTCGTCGACGCGTTCGGCGACGACGTGTTCCACACGGTCATCGGCCGCACGGTGAAGTTCCCCGACGCCACCGTGGCGGCGGAGCCGATCACCTCCTACGCGGGCAGCCACCCGGGGGCGGAGGCCTACCGGCAGCTCGCGCGCGAGCTCATCGCGCGCGGCGACGCCGCCTGACGCGACGCCCCGCGCAGCACCCGGCTGATCGACGCTGCGTGAGGTCATCTCGACGGGGCGCGACAACGCGGCGGCTGGGCGGGCGAACCCGCTGCCGAGCACCCCGTCGGCGCTCCACCGCGCCGGTCGGCGGGCTATCGTCCCCTGCGTGCTGCCAGGGGGGGAAGCCGTGGACCAGGACGTGCTCGACACCGCGGGAGGGCTCGCGGGACTGCCGCCGCTGACGGAGGAGCGCGCGCAGGGGGACCTCGTCCCCCGGATCGTGGAGGTGGCGCTCGCCCTCGTCGACGAGGTCGTCGCCGCCGACGCCGAGGACCGCATGACGGGCGGTGAGCTGCTCGGCCGGGCCGCGCAGGTGCGCGCCGCCGTGCTGGCGCGCCAGGAGCCTGGCCGGCCCGTGGCCGTGCTGCGCGGGCA
This sequence comes from Kineococcus terrestris, assembly GCF_041020755.1. Classification (NCBI taxonomy): domain Bacteria; kingdom Bacillati; phylum Actinomycetota; class Actinomycetes; order Kineosporiales; family Kineosporiaceae; genus Kineococcus; species Kineococcus terrestris. The sequence goes on from NZ_JBEUEI010000009.1 coordinate 18,406, forward strand.
CGACGTCGGTGCCGTCGCCGCGATCGTCGGCGTCGTCGCGGCCGGCTGCCCCGTCGTCGTGCTGGACCCGACGACCCCCGCCCCGCGGCTGCGCCACTACGTGGAGGCCTCCGGGGCCGTGCTGTGCATCAGCGACGCCGAGCGCCGCGGCACCGCCGTCCAGCTGGCCGGCGAGGTCGTCGACCCGGACGCCGACGCGGCCGGGCGCCCCGACCCCGTCACCGCCGCCGACGCGCTGCTGGGCACGCCCGCGGGCCCGCACGACGCCGCCCTGATCGTCTACACCTCCGGCTCCACCGGCGCCCCCAAGGGCGTGGCGTGCGACCACCGCTCGGTGCTGCACGACGCCTGGGTCAACTCCGTGGGCACCGGCTGCTACGGCCCGGGCAGCGTCGTGGTTCACCTGCTGCCCATGGCGTTCAGCGCCGGGGTCTGCATCACCCTGGCGTGCCTGCTGACCGGCGCGCGCCAGGAGCTGTTCGACCCGCGCCGCCGCTCGGTCGCCCAGCTGCCGGGGTGGATGCGCGAGGTCGGCGCCGACGTCCTGCTCGCCAGCCCGGCCATCCTGCGCGGCGTGCTCGCCGCGCTCGGCCCGCAGGGGCGCCTGGAGGGCCTGCGCTCGGTGACGATGGCCGGCGAGACCGTCCACGGCGCCGAGCTGGCCGCCGTCCGGCGCGCCGTCGGCCCCGACTGCGTGCTGCGCAACCGGTACGGCTCCACCGAGACGTGGCTGATGAGCGAGTACGCCCTGCGCGCCGACGACCCCGCCCCCGAGGGCGCCACGCCGGTCGGCTGGGCCGTGCCCGGCGCCCGCCTGCAGGTGCGCACCGAGGACGGGCAGCTGCTCGACGAGGGCACCGGCCGCGTGGTGCTGACCAGCCGCTGGCTGGGCGGCAGCTACTGGCAGGACCCCGAGCGCACCGCCGAGAGCTTCACCGACCACCCCGACGGCACCCGCTCCTACCTGACCAGCGACGTCGGGACCCTGGCCGCCGACGGGTGCCTGCGGCTGCTGGGGCGCACCGACCACAGCGTCAAGGTGCGCGGCCTGCTCGTCGAGCCCGGTGAGATCGAGGCCCTGCTGTTCGCCCAGCCCGACGTGCGCGAGGCCGTCGTCGTCGGCCGTCCCTCGCCGCGCTCGGGCCGCACGGCCCTGGTGGCCTACGTCGTGCCCTCGGGCCCGCGCCCGCAGGCCTCGGCCGTGCGGGCGGTGGTGCGCGAGAACCTGCCCTCGCACATGGTCCCCGAGCACGTGGTGTTCCTCGACGCCCTGCCGCGCACCGACCGCGGCAAGCTCGACCGCTCGGCGCTGCCCGAGCCCGCGGTGAGCACGGCCCCCTTCGAGGTGCCCCGCTCCAGCTGGGAGGAGATCGTCTTCGAGCACTTCTGCGCGGTGCTGGAGCTGGAGGAGATCAGCGTCCACGACGACTTCTTCGAGCTGGGCGGCGACTCCCTGGCCGCGGAGGCCCTCGTCACGCGCATCGCCTCCCTGGAGGGCGACGCGGCGGCCGCGACCAGCACGGTCACCACGGCGCTGCTGGCCGCCAACCCGACGGTGGCGACCTTCTCCGCGGCCGTGCGGCAGCGGGGCCGCGACGTGCGGCCCACGTTCGTGCCGCTGCGCCCGCAGGGCACCGGCACCCCGCTGTTCGTCGTCGCCGGCGCCGGCAGCGCCGCGCTGGCCCTGCGCACGCTCGCGCAGCGCGTCGAGGCCGACGTGCCCGTGTTCGGGCTGCAGGCCAACGGCCTGGAGAACCGCGCCCTGCCCGACTGGTCGGTGCAGCGCATCGCCCGCCGGCACGTGGCCACCGTGCGGGCGCAGCAGCCGCACGGGCCGTACCGGATCGCCGGGCACTCCCTGGGCGGGCTGATCGCGCTGGAGATGTGCCACCAGCTGCGCGCGGCCGGCGAGGAGGTCGAGCTGCTCGCGGTCGTCGACTCCTTCCCGCCCGACCCCTCGCTGATGCCGCGCCCGGAGCGGGCGACGCTGTTCGCCAAGGCCAAGGAGGCGCTGTCGCTGGCCCTGACCGGGGTGGTCCCGCACCCCGGTCTCGGCCACTACGTGCGCTTCTTCCGGCAGGGCATGTTCATCCAGCAGCGCTACACCACGAAGCCCTACGACGGGCGCACGCTCGTGGTGGTCGCCGCCGACGACGAGGACGCGGCCGCCCGCCGCCAGTGGTCGCGGCACCTGACCGGCGAGGTGCGGCTCGTGGAGGTGCCGGGCGAGCACATGTCGATCCTGCGCGAGCCGCGCGTGGGCCGCGTGGCGCAGCTGGTCACCGAGGCCCTGCAGGACGCGCCGGCGCCCGAGTCCTCCGGGGCCCGGCGCACCCCCTGACGCGCCGCTGACCGCGCGCCGCCCGGCCGGACCGGGCGGCGCGCGGCGCTACCGTGGGCGCCGTGCCGGCCGCCCCCGCAGTCCCCGACGACAGCCCGGCCGGCCTGCGGGCGGCCCGCCCCGCCTTCCGGGTCCACCTCGACAACTTCGAGGGGCCCTTCGACCTGCTGCTGGGGCTGATCACCAAGCACCAGCTCGACGTCACCGAGGTCGCCCTGTCGGCCGTCACCGACGAGTTCATCGCCCACCTGCGCGCGGCCACCGCCCGCGAGGAGGAGTTCGACCTCGACGAGGCCAGCGAGTTCGTCCTCGTGGCCGCCACCCTGCTCGACCTCAAGGCCGCGCGGCTGCTGCCGGCCGCCGACGTGGAGGACCCCGAGGACCTCGCGCTGCTGGAGGCCCGGGACCTGCTGTTCGCGCGGCTGCTGCAGTACCGCGCCTACAAGCGCGTCGCCGAGCTGCTCGCCGAGCGCCACGCGCGCGCCTCGCGCAGCGTGCCGCGCGCGGTCGCGGTCGAACCGCGCTTCGAGCGCCTGCTGCCCGAGCTCGTCCTCACCGTCACCCCCGAGCAGCTGGCGGCCCTCGCGGCGCGCGTGCTGACGCCCCGCCCGGTGCCGCTGGTCGCGCTGGACCACCTGCACGCCAGCGCCGTCAGCGTGCGCGAGGAGGCCGGTGTCGTCGTCGCGCGGCTGCGCGCGCGGGGGGCCGCCACGTTCGCCGACCTGGTGGCCGACGCGGGCGACGGCGAGCACGGCGTCCTGGTGCGGGTCGCGCGGTTCCTGGCGGTGCTGGAGCTGTTCCGCGAGCGGCGGGTGCGCCTGGAGCAGGAGGAGGCCCTCGGGGTGCTGCTCGTGCGCTGGGACGCCGACGCGGTGGACGCGGGCGGTGCCGGTGACGGCGTGCCGGCCGGTGTGGACGAGTTCGACGGCGCCGGGCCGGACGCGTGAGCGAGGGGGAGGACGTGGCGCAGGACGTGGCGCAGGACGTGGCCGACGACGTGCGGGACGTGGTGCGGGACGGTGGGGCCGACGACGAGGGCCGGCGCCTGCGGGCGTCGCTGGAGGCGGTGCTCATGGTCGCCGACGAACCGGTGCGCGCGGAGTCGCTGGCGCGCGCGACGGGGGAGTCGGCCGACGAGGTCGACCTGCTGCTGCGCGAGCTGGCCGGCGAGTACGCCGAGCAGGGCCGCGGGTTCGAGCTGCGCGAGACGTCGACGGGCTGGCGGGTGTACTCGCGCCCGGAGCACGCCGAGGTCGTCGAGGCGTTCCTGCTGGACGGGCAGACGGCGAAGCTGACGCAGGCGGCGCTGGAGACCCTCGCGATCGTCGCCTACCGCCAGCCGGTCAGCCGCTCGCGCGTGGCGGCCGTGCGCGGGGTCAGCGTCGACGGGGTGGTGCGCACGCTGCTCACGCGCGGCCTGGTCCGCGAGGTGGGGGTGGAGGCCACCTCGGGCGCCACCCTGTACGGCACCACGGAGGAGTTCCTGCAGCGGATGGGGCTGGACAGCCTCGACGACCTGCCCGCGCTCGCCCCGTTCCTGCCCGAGGAGGTCGGCCCGGAGGACCTGGACCCGCCGGAGGTCCTCGCCCCGCTCTCCGCCGAGCCCTCCGCCGAGCCCGCCGCCGAGCCCGCCGCCCCGCCGCCGGACGGGGAGGCCGCCGCGATGGGGGAGGATGGTGCCCCGGCCGGTGCCGCCGCGGCGCCGGGCGCCGGGGGCCCGCACCGCCCCGAGCACGCGGAGCGCTCCGAGCGCTCCGAGACCCCCACGTCCTGAGGAGCACCGATGAGCCCGTCCGCGCCCCGAGGAGGCGGCGGCCCCCGCCGCTCCGGCGGCCGCGGCGCCGCGGGGGGCGGTCGCCCGTCCCGCGGGTCCGCCGCCCGCCCCGCCCGCAGCACCCCCGGCAAGAGCACCGGCGGCAAGAGCACCGGCGGCAAGCCGCCGCGCGAGCGCCGCGGCGCCGCCAAGCGGATGACCGACGAGATCGCGCCCGCCCCGCAGCCGCCCCGCCGCGGTCCGGGCGCGGCCGCGCCCCGCGGGGGGCAGGTGCACGACCCCGAGGGCGTGCGGCTGCAGAAGGTCCTGGCGATGGCCGGCGCCGGCTCGCGCCGCGCCTGCGAGGAGATGATCGCCGCCGGCCGCGTCACGGTGGACGGCGAGGTCGTCACCGAGCTCGGCGTGCGCATCGACCCGCGCACGCAGGTCGTGCACGTGGACGGCCTGCGCTTCGCCGTGGACGACGACCTGGTCTACATCGCCGTGAACAAGCCCAAGGGCGTCGTGTCGACGATGTACGACGAGCAGGGCCGCCTGAACCTCGCCGACATGGTCGGCCCGCGCGAGGAGCGCCTGTTCCACGTCGGCCGCCTCGACATGGACACCGAGGGCCTCATCCTGCTCACCAACGACGGGGCCCTGGCGCACCGCCTGCAGCACCCCTCCTACGGGGTGCCCAAGACGTACCTGGCGGAGGTGCGCGGGCCGGTCAAGCGCGACCTGGGCAAGGCGCTGCGCGAGGGCGTGGAGCTGGAGGACGGCCCCGTGGCCGTGGACTCCTTCCGGCTGGTGGACTCCAAGCCGGGCTACGCGCTCGTCGAGGTCGTCCTGCACGAGGGCCGCAAGCACGTCGTGCGCCGACTGCTGGAGGCCGAGGGGTACCCGGTGCTGAAGCTGGTGCGCACGCAGCTGGGCCCGATCGTGCTGGGCGACCTGAAGCCCGGCAAGAACCGGCGGCTGACGCGCGGGGAGCTGCAGCAGCTGATGGCGGTCGCCGGGCTCTGAGCCCGGTGTCGGTACGGTGAGCGCGTGGCGGTGCGGGCGGTCCGGGGTGCGGTGCAGGTGGACGTCGACGAGCGGGACGAGGTCCTGGCGGCGACGCGGGAGCTGGTCACCGAGGTGGTGCGGCTCAACGAGCTGGACCTCGAGGACTTCATCAGCGTGATCTTCACCTCGACCGCGGACCTGGTCTCGGAGTTCCCGGCCGTGGCGGCGCGCGAGCTGGGGATGGGCGACGTGCCGCTGATGTGCGCGCGGGAGCTGGAGATCGAGGGCTCCATGCCGCGGGTCATCCGCCTCATGGCGCACGTGGAGACGCCGCGCACGCGCGCGCAGGTGCGCCACGTGTACCTGCGCGGCGCGGTGGCCCTGCGCCGGGACATCGCCCAGTGACCGCCCCGTGACGCTCGACGCGTCCGCGCCGGCGGGCACCAGCGGCACCGTGCGCGTCGTCGGCTCGGGGCTGCTGGGCGCCTCGGCGGGGCTGGCGCTGCGCGCGCGCGGCGTCGACGTCGTGCTGGAGGACACCTCTCCGACGGCGGCGGCCCTGGCGCGCGACATGGGCGCCGGGCGGCTGGCCTCCCCGGACGACGACCCGGCCGTGGTGCTCGTGGCCGCCCCGCCCGACGTGGTCGCCGGGGTGGTGGCCGACGAGCTGGCCGCGCACCCGCGGGCGGTGGTCACCGACGTCGCCAGCGTCAAGGGTGGGCTGCTGACCGAGCTGCGCGCCCGCGGCGCTGACCTGACCCGCTACGTGGGCGGGCACCCGATGGCCGGGCGGGAGCGCTCGGGCGCCGTGGCCGCCCGCTCGGACCTGTTCGCCGGGCGGCCGTGGGTGGTCGCCGCCGGCCCCGAGGCCGCCCCGGAGGCGGTCACCGTGGTGCGCCGGCTGGCCACCGACTGCGGCGGGGTGCCCGTGGACATGCCCGCCGACGAGCACGACGAGGCGGTGGCGGTCGTCTCGCACGCCCCGCAGGTGGCGGCCAGCCTGGTGGCCGCGCGGCTGCGCGACGCCCCCGAGCGCGCCGTCGTGCTGGCCGGGCAGGGCCTGCGGGACGTCACCCGCATCGCCGGCAGCGACCCCGTCCTGTGGGCGCAGATCCTCGCCGCCAACGCCGGCCCGGTGGCCACCGTGCTGGAGCAGGTGCGCGACGACCTGGAGGAGGTCGTGGCGGCGCTGCGCTCGCTGGAGGTGGACCCGGCCGCGGCGGGCGCGCGCGGGCGGCTGGCGCGGGCCGTGGCCGAGGGCCGCGCCGGGCGCGAGCGCATCCCCGGCAAGCACGGCAGCGCACCCGTCGTCTACGCCACCGTCGTCGTCGTGGTGCCCGACCGCCCGGGGGAGCTGGCCCGGCTGCTGGCCGACGTCGGCTCGGCCGGGGTGAACCTGGAGGACCTGCGGCTGGAGCACTCCGAGGGGCAGCCGGTCGCCCTGGCCTCCGTGGACGTCGTCCCGGCCGCCGCCGAGCCGCTGGAGGCGGCGCTGCGCGAGCGCGGCTGGACCGTGCCCCGCTGACGTGCCCCGCTGACGTCCCCGCTGACGTCCCCGCTGACGTCCCGGTCGGCGTGCCCGCCGGGCCACCGCCGGGACGGCGGCGTCCCCGCCGTCGTCTAACCTCGAGCCCGTGCCCACCCCCCGCGACACCCCTCCCACCGCGCGCGCGGACGCCCCCGGCGGCGCGGCCCCCGCACCCGTTGCGCCCGTGGTCGTGGCCGTCGACGGCCCCTCGGGCTCGGGCAAGTCCAGCGTCAGCCGCGCCGCGGCCCGCGCGCTCGGCGTGGCGTTCCTGGACACCGGCGCGATGTACCGGGCGGTGACGTGGTCCGCGCTGCGCGCCGGGGTCGACCTGGCCGACGCCGACGCCGTCGCCGCGCACGTGCGCGCGGTGGCGCTGCGGATGGGCACCGACCCGGCGGCGCCGGGCGTGGCCGTCGTCGCCGCCGACGGCACCGAGGAGGACGTCAGCGCCGCCGTCCGCACGCCCGAGGTGACGGCCGCGGTCAGCGCGGTCGCCGCGGTGCCGGCCGTGCGCGCGGACCTGGTGCTGCGCCAGCGCGCGCTCGTGGAGGCCGCCTGCGCCGCCCCGGCGCCGGGCGCGCGCGCCGGGGTGGTGGCCGAGGGCCGCGACATCACCACCGTGGTGGCGCCCGAGGCCGACGTGCGGGTGCTGCTGACCGCCGACGAGTCGGTGCGCCTGGCCCGCCGGGCCCGGCAGGACGTCGGCAGCGCGGACAGCGCCGCCCTGGAGACCGTGCGGCGCGCCGTCGTCGAGCGCGACGCGGTCGACGCGCGCACGACGGCGTTCACGACGGCCGCCGACGGGGTCACCACGCTGGACTCCACCCACCTGGACTTCGAGGGCACCGTCGCGGCCCTGCTGCAGCTGGTCGCCGAGCGCACGGGCCTGCGCCCGGCGGCGGGCGCGGCCCGGTGAGCGCCCCGGGCACCCGGGACGGCTCCGCCGCGGCGGGGTTCGTCCCCCGCGAGCCGCAGGCGTGGACGCGCTGGATCGGCACGGCCTTGGCGCGCGGCGTGTGGGCCGGGAAGGTCCACGGCGCGCAGAACGTCCCGGCCACCGGGCCGGTGCTGTTCGCCGCCAACCACGCCTCGATCGTCGACGGGCCGCTGCTGTACGGGGTGGCGCCGCGTCCGGCGCACTTCCTCGTCAAGCAGGAGGTCTTCCGGCCCGACCAGTCGCTGCCCGGCCGCGTCGTCGGCTGGGCGCTGCTGCGCGCGGGGCAGATCCCCATCGACCGCACCCGCGGGGACCGCGAGGCCCTGCAGGCGGTGCTGCAGGTGCTGGCCGACGGCGGGGCCGCCGGCGTCTTCCCCGAGGGCACGCGCGGGCGCGGCGACGCCGCCTCCGTGCGCTCGGGCATCGCGTGGATCGCGCTGAAGTCCGGGGCGCCCGTCGTGCCGGTGGCGTGCCTGGGCGCCCACCGGCCGGGGCAGCGCAGCGGTCTGCCGCCGCTGCGCCGCCGGCTGCACTTCTGCTTCGGCGAGCCGTTCCGCGTGGAGCAGGAACCCGGCGTCCCGGGGCGCGTGGCGCTCGCCCGGGCCGTCGACCAGGTGCGCGAGGAGCTGTCCGCGCACGTGCTGGAGTCAGTGCGGCGCACAGGGGTGCAGCTGCCCGAGGAGGTGGACGCCGACGAGCTGGGGCTCGGCGACATGGCGTCCGACGACGTGCCGGGAGGCCGACCGTGACCGACGAGACCACCCCCGGCGTCGAGGACGACGCGGGCGTCGAGACCGCGCTGCGCGCCGGGCTGGAGGAGTACGACCTCTCCCCGGAGGACGTCGCGCTGCTGGAGTCCGGCGGCCCCGGCGAGGCCGAGGAGGGCGCCCGCGCCCCCCTGCCGGTGCTGGCCGTCGTCGGCCGGCCCAACGTGGGCAAGTCCACGCTGGTCAACCGGATCCTGGGCCGGCGCGAGGCCGTCGTGGAGGACGTGCCGGGCGTGACGCGCGACCGCGTGACCTACCCGGCGTCCTGGGCCGGCCGCGACTTCACGCTGGTGGACACCGGCGGCTGGGAGCAGAAGGTCGAGGGCATGGCGGCGCAGGTCGCCGAGCAGGCCGAGGTGGCCGTCGAGCTGGCCGACGCCGTGATGTTCGTCGTGGACGCCACCGTGGGCGCGACCGCCACCGACGAGCAGGTCGTGCGGCTGCTGCGCCGCTCCGGCCGGCCCGTGGTCCTCGTGGCCAACAAGGTCGACGGCCCGCGCCAGGAGGCCGACGCCACCGAGCTGTGGTCGCTGGGCCTGGGCGAGCCGTACCCGGTCTCGGCGCTGCACGGGCGCGGCACCGGCGACGTGCTGGACGCCGCGGTGAAGCTCCTGCCGGCCGTCTCGGCGGTGGGCGGGGCCTCGCCGGTGGGCGGCCCGCGCCGGGTGGCGCTGCTGGGCCGCCCGAACGTCGGCAAGTCGAGCATGCTCAACAAGCTCGCCGGCTCCGAGCGCGTCGTCGTGCACCCGACGGCGGGCACGACCCGCGACCCCGTCGACGAGCTCATCGAGCTGGGCGGGCGCACCTGGCGCTTCGTGGACACCGCGGGCATCCGCCGCCGCGTGCACCTGACGCGCGGGGCGGACTTCTACGCCTCGCTGCGCACGCAGGCGGCGCTGGAGAAGGCCGAGGTGGCCGTCGTGCTGCTGGACGCCAGCGAGCCGATGAGCGAGCAGGACGTGCGGATCGTCTCCACGGTCGTGGAGTCCGGGCGCGCCCTGGTCCTGGCCTACAACAAGTGGGACCTCACGGACGAGGAGCGCCGGCACTACCTGGAGCGCGAGATCGAGCGCGAGCTGGTGCAGACGACGTGGGCGCCGCGCGTGAACGTCTCGGCGATGACGGGCCGGCACCTGGAGCGGCTCGTCCCGGCGCTGGACACGGCGCTGGAGTCGTGGGACACCCGCGTGCCGACGGGGCGGCTGAACAGCTTCCTCGGCCAGGTCGTGGCCGCCCACCCGCACCCGGTCCGCGGCGGCAAGCAGCCGCGCATCCTGTTCGGCACGCAGGCCTCCACGCGCCCGCCGCGGTTCGTCGTCTTCGCCACGGGGTTCCTCGAGGCCGGCTACCGCCGGTTCCTCGAGCGCCGCCTGCGCGAGGAGTTCGGCTTCACCGGCAGCCCCATCGAGCTGAGCGTGCGGGTGCGGGAGAAGCGGCGGCGGTGAGGTAGGGTTCTACCCGGCTCGGCCACCCCGACGGGGTGCGCGGGAGCCATCGGGCTGTGGCGCAGCTTGGTAGCGCACTTGACTGGGGGTCAAGGGGTCGCAGGTTCAAATCCTGTCAGCCCGACAGGTTCGCGCCGAACGGGCGCCGTCCACGCGGACGGCGCCCGTTCGGCGTTCCCGGGGTTCAGCGCCCCCGCTGCCCGGCCAGGCGCAGGACGAGGTCCAGCCCCACCGGCGTGCCAGCCCAGTGCCGGCGCACGGCCTGCGGCCCGGCGGCGCGCACGACGGCGCGCAGCACGAGGGCCACCACGACGGCGTCGTCGGCGTACCCGAGGACCGGCACGACGTCGGGCACGAGGTCGAACGGCAGCGCCAGGTACCCCAGCAGCAGGACGAGGTACGCGCGCACCCGCCGCGGCAGGGCCCGGTCGGCGGCCAGCGAGCGCACCAGGCGCAGCAGGTCCGGCAGCAGGCGCAGCGCCTCGCGCAGCGTCGCCTCCGGCGGGCTCAGGCGCCACAGCAGCAGCAGCGCCAGCGCGTACACGAGCAGCAGCCCGGCCAGCGCGCCCAGCAGCGCCTGCACCCACCCGCTCACGCCGGCCCCGGCGGCACGAGGTGGCGGCGCGCGGCGTCCGTCACGGCGCGCGTCACCGCGTCCAGCGCGGGCGAGCGCAGCTTCCACTGCTGCCAGTGCAGCGCGACGTCCACCGCCCCGGCCGGGTCCAGGACGACCAGCCCCGAGCGCTCGTCCGGGCCGCCGGCGCCGACCTGCAGGTCCGGCAGCATCCCCCAGCCCATGCCGAGGTGGACCGCGGCGAGGAAGTCCGCCGAGGCGGGCACGTGGTGCGCGGGCGGAGCCGCGCCCGGACCGGCGACCCGGCGCAGCCAGCGGTGCTGCAGGTCGTCGGCGCGGTCGAAGACGACGACGGGCGCGCGGGGCAGGGCGGCGGCCAGGGCGGCCGGGTCGGCGGTGCCGGTGAGCGCGCCGGGCAGCCAGCGGCGCGCGAACGCCACCGAGGCCACCGGCCGGTAGCGGGCGGCGCCCAGCGCCGTCACCGAGCACCCGGCCACGGCCTCCGGCTCGGTGGTGACGGCGGCGACGACGGTGCCCGCGCGCAGCAGGTCCGCCGTGCGGCCCTCGTCGTCGCGGTGCAGGTCCAGGGCCACCGAGCCCGCCAGCGGGGCCAGGGCCGGCAGCACCCAGGTGGCCAGGGAGTCGGCGTTGACCGCGACCGGCAGGACGGGCACCGCGGGCCCGCCGCCGGCCCCGCCCAGCTCGGCCAGCGCGTCGCCGGCCAGCAGCTCCACCTGCCGGGCCAGGCGCAGCAGCACCTGCCCGGAGGCCGTAGCGCGCACCGGCCGGCTGCGCACCAGCAGGACCCGGCCCGTGGCGACCTCGAGGGCGCGCAGCCGCTGGCTGACGGCCGAGGGCGTCACGTGCAGGACGCGGGCCGCGGCCTCCAGGCTGCCCTCGTCCACCGCGGCGCGCAGCGCCCGCAGCTGGCCGAGGTCCAGGTCCCAGCCCCGTGCCGGCAGCGCTGCGGGATCCACGGAAGCGACGCTAACGCAGCTGCAGGGACGTGAGCTGCGCTTCGGCGGTGGTCGTCCCTACCGTCGTCGCGTGCACCCCGCCCTCGTCGCCGCCGCCTCCGGCCTCGGCCTCGGCCTGTCCCTCATCGTCGCCATCGGCGCGCAGAACGCCTTCGTGCTGCGCCAGGGGCTGCGGACGCAGCACGTCGGGCTGGTCGTGGCGGTGTGCGCGCTCTCGGACGTCGTCCTCATCGCCGCCGGCACGGCCGGCGCCGGGGCGCTCGTGGGCGCCCACCCGCGACTGCTGGACGCGGTGCGGCTGGCCGGGGCCGCCTTCCTCGCCGCCTACGCGCTCCTGGCCGCCCGCCGGGCGCTGCGCCCGGGCGCGCTGGAGGCGGCGGGCACCGCACCGCCCGCGTCGGCGGCCGCCACCGCGGGCACCGCGCTGGCCCTGACCTGGCTGAACCCGCACGTCTACCTGGACACCGTCGTCCTCCTCGGCTCGATCGCGCAGTCCCACGCGGGCCGGCAGTGGTGGTTCGCCGCCGGGGCGGCGCTGGCCAGCGCGCTGTGGTTCACCGCCCTCGGGCACGGCGCCGCGCGGCTGCGCCCGCTGTTCGCCCGGCCCGCCGCCTGGCGGGTCCTGGACGCCGGCATCGCCGTCGTCATGGCGGTGCTCGCGCTGTCCCTGCTGCGCGCGGCCCTCTGACGCCCGCCCGGAGCCTCCAGCCGGCCGCCCGGCGTGCCGAGGACCCCGGGGAGGAGGAGGGGGCCGGCGTGGGACTGGTGCTGGGCGCTGCCTTCGTGCTGTCCGCCCTCGTCTGCGCCCGCACGGGCGTGGTCGCGTGGCGGCGGCGCTCCTCGACCCCGGCGGCCACCGTCCTCGCGGCGACGATGCTCGCCCTCGTCCACTGGTCCGGCTGCGCCGCGCTCGTGCAGCTGTCGGGCGACCCGGCCGTGCAGCGCCTGGCCGTCCACGGCTCGCTGCTCGGCGTGTGGGGGGCCGTCACGGGCCTGTTCCTGGTGTGCCGGACCGTCGTGGACCCGCACCACCGGCCGCGGCCGCTCGTGCGGGCGGTCCTGCTCGGCGTCCCGCTCGCGCTGCTGGCCTCGATGGCCGCGACCGCCATCGTCGGCGGCGGCGACGCGTGGTTCACGGCGCTGGGACCGCGCGAGGGCCGCTTCGTCGCCGAGTTCGGCGCGCTGTTCTGGGTCCACACCGCCTACTGCTACGGCCTGATGTCCGTCGCGCTCGCGGGGCTCGTGCGCTCGTGGGCGCGGGCCTCGCCGGTGTTCCGCCCGCAGCTGGGCACCCTGCTGCTGGGCGCCGTGCCGCCCGTGGTCGGCAACCTCCTCGTCCTCGCCGCCCCCGACCTCGTCGGCCGGCAGGACCTGACCCCGCTGTTCTTCGCGGTCACCGGGCTCATCGACGCCCGCGCCGTCCTGCGCCAGGGGCTGCTGCGCGTGGTGCCCGTGGCCCGCGACGTGGTCGTGGACACCATCGCCGACGCGGTCCTCGTGGTCGACGCCCGCGGCCGCGTCGTGGACGCCAACCCCGCCGCGCACGAGCTGGCCCGGCGCGTGCGGCCGGACCTGGACGCCGACCTCGTGGGCCTGGCCGCCGACCGGGTCCTCGGCCCCGAGCAGCTGGGCGACCTGCCCGGCGGCTCCTCGCGGCGCACCGTCGAGGCCCTGCCCGGCGTGCACCTGGACGTGCGCACGACGCTCGTCTCGGACCGGCGCGGGCGCTCGCTGGGCCGGGTCGTCGTGGTGCGCGACGTCAGCGAGGCCGTGGGCGCCACGACCCGGCTGCGCGCGCAGCTCGCCGAGATCGACCGGCTGCGCGCGCAGCTGGCCGAGGAGTCGGTGCGCGACCCCCTCACCGGCCTGCACAACCGCCGCTTCCTCGACGGCGCGCTGGCCGCCGCCCTGCGCGAGGCGCGGGACACCGGGCGCCCGGTGGCCCTGCTCGTCGTCGACGTCGACCACTTCAAGCGCGTCAACGACACCCACGGCCACCCGGTCGGCGACGCCGTCCTCGTGGCGGTCGCCGACGCCCTGCGGGCGTCCGCGCGACCCGGCGACGCGCTCGCCCGCTTCGGCGGGGAGGAGTTCGTGCTCGTCCTGCCCGCGACACCCGAGCGCGCCGCGCGCGAGCGCGCCGAGGACCTGCGCCGCCGCTGCGCCGCCCTCGCGGTCCCGGCCGGCCCCACCGCCGGCCCCACCGCCGGCCCCACCGCCGGCCCCACCGCCGGACCCGGACGGGCGGTGCGCCCCACGGTGTCCGTGGGCGTCGCCGTCCACGACGGCCCGACCGGCGGGCCGGGCGCGGCCGGCGCGCTGCTGGCGGCGGCGGACCGGGCGCTGTACGAGGCCAAGGCCGCCGGCCGCGACCGCGTCCGCGTCGCGGAGGCCGTCGCGCCGGCGCCGTGACGGGCGGACCCGCCGGGCGCCGCCGGGTGCTCCGGACCCCCCTGGGTAGGGTCGCAGCGTGCCGGAGGACGGGTCGCAGCAGCGGGCGGGAGCGCCCGGCCCGCCGGACGGCGGCGGGCTGCGCGTCGCCGACGCCTGCAAGACGTACGGTTCCGGGCCGGGCGCGACGACGGCCCTGAGCCACGTCGACCTCGACGTGCCCCGCGGCCGGTTCGTCAGCGTCATCGGGCCCAGCGGCTGCGGCAAGTCCACCCTGCTGCGGCTGGTGGCCGGGCTGGAGCAGCCGGACGCGGGGACGGTGTCGGTGTGCGGCGAGCCGCCGGTGCGCGCCGCCGAGCGCAAGATGGTCGGCTTCGTCCCGCAGGTGCCGGCGCTGCTGCCGTGGCTGGACGTGCTGGGCAACGTGCGCGTGCTGGAGCGGGTCAACCGCCGCGCCCCGCGGCGCGCCGGCCGGGGCGGGGCGCCGGTGGACCCGGTGGCCCTGCTGGAGCGCCTGGGGCTGGGCGGGCTGCTGCACCGGCGCCCCCACGAGCTGTCCGGCGGTCAGCGCCAGCGCGCCGCCATCGCGCGGGCGTTCGCGCTGCGCCCCGACGTGCTGCTCATGGACGAGCCGTTCTCCGCCCTGGACGAGTTCACGCGCGAGGCGGTCCAGCTGCAGCTGCTGGACGTGTGGCAGGAGCACCGCACCACGGTGCTGTTCGTCACCCACTCCGTCAGCGAGGCGGTCCTGCTCTCGGACACGGTCGTCGTCATGGCCCGCCCGGGCCGGGTCGAGGCCGTGCTGGACGTGGAGCTGTCCCGCCCCCGCCACCACGACCAGCTCGACTCGGCGGCCATGCACGAGATGGAGCACCGGGTCCGCGTGGCGCTGGGGTCCGCCTGGACCCAGGACGCGGCGCCGGACGAGACCCGGGGCGCGACCCGGAGCGCCACCCGGGACGTGCGGGGCGCACCGCCGGCGGGTGCCGCCCGGTGAGGTCCGCCCTGCACCCGCGCACGTGGGTGCCCACCGTCGTCGCGCTGCTCGCGGCCGGGACCGTCTGGACGCTCGTGGCGCGCGACAACCCCTACGTGCTGCCGCGGCTGTCCGCGGTGGGGGCCGAGCTGGCCGGCGACCCCGGCTTCTACGCCGCCAACGCGGCCACCACCCTCGGCGAGGCGCTGCTGGGCCTGCTGGTGGGCGCCGTCGCCGCGTTCTGCCTGGGGGTGGCGGTCTCGGAGTCCGCGGTGCTGCGCCGCGCCGTCATGCCGCTGGCCGTCGTGCTCAACGTGACCCCCGTCGTGGCGGTCGTGCCGGCGCTCATCGTCGCGTTCGGGTTCGGGATGACGCCGAAGGTCGTCGTCACCGCGCTCATCGTGTTCTTCCCCGTCCTGATGAACACCACGACCGGGCTGCGCTCGGTACCGCGGCCGGTGCTGCAGGTCTTCGGCACGGTCGCCGCCAGCCGGCTGGACGTGCTGCTGCGAGTGCGGGTGCCGTACGCGCTGCCGTACCTGTTCTCGGCGCTGCGGGTCGCCTTCCCGCTGTCGCTGGTCGGCGCGGTCGTCGCCGAGCTGCTGGCCGCCGGCGCGACCCGCGGGCTGGGCACCGTCATCAGCGTGGCGTCCTCGAACTCCCAGCTGGGCACGGTGTGGGCGGCGATCGCGTGCCTGGCCCTGCTGGGGGCGCTGCTCCTGCTCCTCGTGAGCACCGTCGAGCGGCGCGTGCTGGGATGGCACGAGTCGCAGCGCCCGACCTGACGCCCGACCCGACGCCCGACCCGACGCCCGACCCCGCAGCACCCACCGAGGAGCAGCCGTGCCGCCCACCCCCCGTCCCGCGCCCGCCCGCCGCCGGGGCGCCGTCCTCACCGGCGCCCTGAGCGCGGTCCTGCTGCTCGCCGCCTGCGGCGGTGGCGACGGCGGCGCGGGGGACGGCGGGGCGCCCCCGGCGGAGCGCGCCGCCGAGGGCTCGGCCGTCAGCGAGGAGCGCTGCGCCGCCAACCGGGAGGCGGGGACGGTCACCTACGTCACCGGCTACCAGTTCCAGGCCTCGGCGAGCATCCTCGACCCCGTCGCCGCGGAGGCGCTGGGGTACTTCGACGCCGTGTGCCTGGACGTGCAGCTGCAGCCGGGCACGGGGGAGACGGCGCAGAACGCGCAGCTGGTCGCCGCCGGCACGGCCCAGGTCAGCTCCATCGCGGGCAACGCCGACGTCCTCGTCAACGTCGCCAACGGCGTGGACGTCACGGCCGTGGCCACGTTCGGGCACGTGCCGGTCGCCACCCTCATGACGGGCCCGGAGATCACCTCGCTCGCTCAGCTGGAGGGCACGACGCTGGGCCACAAGGGCGCCCTGCCGGTGACGATCGAGGCGATGCTGCGCGCCGACGGCGTGGACGTGGACCGCATCACCCAGGTCGTCGTCGGCTACGACCCGACCGTCCTGGTGCGCGGGCAGGTGCAGTCGCTGACCGGGTACAAGTCCAACGAGCCGCTGACCCTCGCCGAGCTGGGCGAGGAGGTCGTGCAGTGGGACCCGGAGGACTACGGCGTCCCGGGCTCGATCGCCACGACGATCGTGAACCCGGCGTTCCTGGCCGAGCACCGCACGGCCGTGGAGGACTTCCTGCGCGCCCAGCTGCGCGCGTACTCGTACTGCGAGGAGAACGCCGCCGAGTGCGTCGGCTACGCGGCCGAGCGCGCGCAGGCCGGCTACGACGAGGAGCACAACGCCGCGGTGTGGGAGGTCGAGAGCGGGCTGGTCGACTCCTCGCTGCCCGCCGGGCAGCCGCTGGGCACGCTGGACGAGGAGCTGATGAGCACCGAGGCGCGCTTCCTCGTCGAGAGGGGGCAGATCCCCGCGGCGCCGGACCCGGCCACGTTCACCGACCCCGCCGTCGTGCCGGCGCTCTACGACGACGCGGGGCAGCTCGTCTGGCCGGTGCCGTGAGCGGTCCCGCGACCGGTCCCGCGACCGGTACCGCGACCGGTACCGAGTACGGGGTGTTCCTGCCGGTCGCCAGCGGCGGGTGGATCGTCTCCGACACGGCGCCGCGCCCGCCGGCCACCTACGAGCACAACCGGCGTGCCGCGCTGATCGCCGAGGACGCGGGGTTCGACTTCGTCCTGTCGATGGCCAAGTGGCGGGGTTTCGGCGGCCGCACCGACCACTGGGGCGAGACGCTGGAGTCGGTGACGCTCATGGCGGCGCTGGCCGAGGCCACCGAGCGGGTCGGGGTGTGGGCGACGGTGCACACCAACCTCGTGCACCCGGCCGTGGCCGCGAAGGTGCTCGCCACCCTCGACCAGGTCTCCGGCGGGCGGGCGGGCCTGAACGTCGTCGTCGGCGCCTACGAGCGGGAGTTCTCCCAGATGGGGTTGTGGGACCCAGCCCAGAGCCACGACGACCGCTACCGGATGACCGACGAGTGGATGCGGCTGGTCGACCGGCTGTGGACCGAGCCGTCGGTGACCGCGCGGGGGGAGTTCTTCTCGCTGGACGACTGCGTCTCGCGCCCGCACCCGGCGCGTCGCCCGCGGGTCGTCGGTGCCGGGCGCTCGCCGGCGGGGCTGGCGTTCCAGGCCGAGCACTGCGACGGCTCGTTCCTCACCGCCGAGGACGTCGAGGGGCTGCAGGTGGCCGGTGCGCAGGTGCGGCGCCTGGCCGCCGAGCGGGGGCGCAGCATCCGCACGTACGCGATGCTCACCGTGGTCCTGGACGAGACGGACGCGGCCGCGCGGCGCCGGTTCGCCGCGTACGGGCGCGGGTACGACCGCGAGGCCATCACCGCGATGAAGCTGTCGTGGGGCCTGCCGCTGGAGCGGGCGATGTCGATGACCGCCGGCGACGAGGCCCACGAGGCGTTCCAGACGGCCGTCGTCGTCGGCGGCCCGGACTCGGTGGTGGAGCAGGTGCTGGAGCACGTGGAGGCCGGCGGCCTGGACGGGCTGATGCTCGTGTTCCCCGACTACCTGGTGGACCTGCCGGCCTTCGGCGAGGTCGTGCTGCCGCGCCTGCGCTGAGCGCCCGGGAGGGGTTCCCGGGCGCCCGGCGGCGCGTGTCGGGCGACGGGTGTCAGGCCGTGGGCGCGGGGAACGCGTAGGAGACGCGGTCGGTGGAGGTGGCCGTGGCCACCACCGCGTCGTCGACCAGGCTGCGGCGCTGCGTGGTGAGGGAGTCCACGTCCCAGCGGGCGAACCCGGCGGTGGTGCCGCCCGCGCAGCCCAGCCCGGCGAGGTCGCCGGCGCGGTCGCGCAGGATCGCCCGCAGGACGACGTCGGCGCTGACGGTCACCGGGGCCCGGTGGGCGTCGGCGACGGCGTAGACGGCGTCGGGGGAGGAGCGGAACGGCCCGGCGGCGGTGTCGCCGATCGCGACGCGGCCCAGGTCGCGGACGGTGCCGGCCACGGCGGTGCCGCGGGCGTCGTAGCAGGCGGCGCTGAGGGTCCCGGACAGGCGGGAGGAGACGTAGCTGGGGCGCGTGGACGGGCCCAGGGTGCTGCGCACGCTCACCCAGCGGTCGGTGCCGGTGCCGGTGACGACGACCTCGCTGGAGACGGTGTCGCTGCCGGTGCGGGGGGTCAGGGTCCGGTCGCGGCGGTTGTTCCGCTCGTCGGACTCGGCGATGCGGCGCGCGTCGTCGACCTCGGCGGTGATGCGGTGGGCGCCGGCGGTGGCGGTCCAGACGGCGGTGGCGGCCGGGCCGCCGTTGGCGGTCACGGTGCGGCTCGCGCCGGGCGCCAGGGCCGCGGTGGAGGAGTCCGACCAGGTGGTCATGACGCCGTCGACCTTGAACTGCACGCCGTGCACGACCCCGGCAGGGGTGGCGGCGGTGCCGCGGTTGGCGATGGTGGCGCGGAAGGTGACGGGGGCGCCGACGACGGGCGAGGACGGGCCCCAGGAGACGGCCGTGACGACGAGGTCGGGCGCGCCGGCGGCGGACGCGGGTGCGGCACCGGCGAGGGCGCCCGCGGCGACGAGGGCGCCGGCGGCGGCGGCCAGGGCGCGGGTGCGGCGGGTGGTGCGGGTGCTGGTGCGGGCGCTCGTGCGGCTCTGCAGCGTGCTCATGGTGTTCCCTCCGTGGCGCGGTGGCGCCTTCCGGCCGTCGCCCCCCGGTGACGGTCCGCGACCGACTGTGAGGCCGTCGGGGGACGCCGCACAAGCGAGTCACCCGTTTCGCTCACCCCTGGTGACCGAAGTTGCTCCGAACGGGTGAGCGAGTGGGGGACCTAGACTCGAGGCGCCATGTCGGACGCCCCCTCTCGTCGCTCCTCGCGCCGTCGCCCCTCCCGCTCCCGCCCCGGCTCCCGGGGCGCCTCCGGGGGTGCCGGCCGCCCGCTGCCCGCCGACCCGCGCGTGGACGCGCTCGTGCAGCGCCTGGCGGGCGTCTCGCTGCGCGAGGAGCAGCGGCTGCGCCGGCGCCTGGCCCTGCCCGGCGACCTGGACGAGCTGCTGGCCGACGTGGCCGCGCAGACGGCCACCGCCGAGGAGCGCACCGCGCGCCGGCGCGCCTCCGTGCCGGCGCTGCGCTACCCCGCCGAGCTGCCCGTCAGCCAGGACAAGGACCGCATCGCCGCCGCCCTGCGCGAGCACCAGGTCGTCGTCGTGGCCGGGGAGACCGGCTCGGGCAAGACCACCCAGCTGCCCAAGATCGCCCTGGAGGTCGGCCGCGGCGTGCGCGGGCGCATCGGCCACACCCAGCCGCGGCGCATCGCCGCGCGCGCCGTGGCCGAGCGCGTCGCTGAGGAGCTGGGCACCGAGCTGGGCCGCGCGCCCGGCTCCCTCGTCGGGTACGCGGTGCGCTTCACCGACGAGGTCGGCGAGGACAACCTCGTCAAGGTCATGACCGACGGCACCCTGCTGGCCGAGGTGCAGCGCGACCCCGAGCTGCTGGCGTACGACACCCTCATCGTCGACGAGGCCCACGAGCGCAGCCTCACCATCGACTTCCTGCTCGGCTACCTGGCCCGCCTGCTGCCGCGCCGGCCCGACCTCAAGCTCGTCATCACCTCCGCCACCATCGAGACCGAGCGCTTCTCCGAGCACTTCGGCGGCGCGCCCGTGCTGGAGGTCTCCGGGCGCACCTACCCCGTCGAGGTCCGCTACCGGCCGCTGGCCGCCGAGGAGCTCGTGGAGGAGCCCGAGGAGGGGGACGACGGCGCCGAGGCCTCCGCGCTGCGCGAGGACGACCGCGACCAGACCGAGGGCGTCCTGGACGCGCTGCGCGAGCTGGCCGCCGAGGGCCCCGGCGACGTGCTGGTGTTCCTGCCCGGCGAGCGCGAGATCCGCGAGACCGCCGAGGCCGTGGAGGGGCTGCGGAAGGAGCGGGGGTTCCGCGACCTGGAGGTCCTGCCGCTGTTCGCGCGGCTGTCCGCCGAGGAGCAGCACCGGGTGTTCCGCCCGCACGGCGGCCGGCGCGTGGTGCTGTCCACCAACGTCGCCGAGACGTCCCTGACGGTGCCCGGCATCCGCTACGTCGTCGACGTCGGCACCGCGCGGATCTCCCGGTACAGCACCCGCACCAAGGTGCAGCGCCTGCCCGTCGAGCGCGTCTCGCAGGCCTCGGCGAACCAGCGCGCCGGCCGCTGCGGGCGCGTCGCCGACGGCGTCTGCATCCGCCTCTACTCGGAGGCGGACTTCCTGTCCCGCCCGGAGTACACCGACCCGGAGGTGCTGCGCACCAACCTGGCCGCCGTCATCCTGCAGATGGCCTCCCTGGGGCTGGGCGACATCGCCGCGTTCCCGTTCATCCAGCCGCCGGAGCGGCGCGCGGTCGCCGACGGCCTGGCGCTGCTGACCGAGCTGGGGGCGCTGGAGGAGGCCCGGCCCGGCGACCGCGGCCCGCGCCTGACCCGCACCGGCCGCGACCTGTCCCGCCTGCCCATCGACCCGCGCCTGGCCCGGATGGTGCTGGAGGGCGGGCGAAACGGCTGCCTGCACGACGTCCTCGTCGTCGTGGCCGCCCTCAGCGTGCAGGACCCCCGCGAGCGGCCGCTGGAGCAGCGCGAGCGCGCCGCCCAGCTGCACGCGCGCTTCCGCCACGAGCAGTCCGACTTTCTCAGCCTGCTGAACCTGTGGCACCACCTGCGCGCCGAGCAGCGCCGGTTGTCCTCCTCGGCGTTCCGGCGCACCGTGAAGGCGGAGTTCCTGCACTACCTGCGCATCCGCGAGTGGCAGGACACGTACACCCAGCTGCGGCGCATCGCCCAGCGCGAGCTGGGGATGGACGTCGTCGAGCCGGACCCGCTGCCCGAGGCGGACGCCGCGCCGGCCGGGGACGGCGCGGGTGCGCCGCCGCGGGACCGCTTCGCGGGCCTGTACGACGCCGACGCCGTCCACCGCTCGCTGCTGGCGGGCCTGCTCGGCGGGATCGGCCTGAAGGAGGTGCGCGAGGAGCGCCGCCGCGGCCGGGGCGAGCGGCCCGCGCAGCAGGAGTACCTGGGCGCGCGCGGCGCCCGCTTCGCCGTGTTCCCCGGCTCGGCGCTGGGCCGGCGCTCGCCCGACTGGGTCGTGGCCGCCGAGCTGGTCGAGACGACCCGCCTGTGGGCGCGCACCGTCGCCGCCATCGACCCGCGCTGGATCGAGCCGCTGGCCGGGCACGTCGTCAAGCGGCAGTACTCCGAGCCGCGCTGGTCGCGCAAGCGCGCCGCCGTCGTGGCCACCGAGCGGGTCACCCTGTACGGGGTGCCGGTCGTGGCCGGGCGCACCGTCGCCTACGGCTCGGTCGACCCGGAGCTGTCGCGCGAGCTGTTCATCCGGCACGCCCTCGTCGAGGGCGACTTCGAGACCCGCCACGAGTTCTTCGCCCGCAACCGCGAGCTGCTGGAGGAGGCCGAGGAGCTGGAGCACCGCGCCCGCCGCCGCGACATCGTCGTCGACGACCAGGCGCTGTTCGACTTCTACGACGCCCGGGTGGGCGCCGAGGTCGTCTCCGGCCGGCACTTCGACACCTGGTGGAAGCGGGTGCGCCGCGAGCAGCCGGACCTGCTGACGTTCGACCCGGCGATGCTGGTGGCCGACGACGAGGCCGTCAGCGAGGAGGACTTCCCCCGCACCTGGGTGCAGGGCAGCGGGTCCGGGACGCTGGAGCTGGCGCTGACGTACGTGTTCGAGCCCGGCTCGCCGCAGGACGGTGTGACCGTCGACGTGCCGCTGGAGGTCGTCAACCGCTTCGACGACCGCGACCTGGCCTGGCAGGTGCCGGGGCTGCGGCACGAGCTGGTGACGGCGCTGGTGCGGGCCCTGCCCAAGCAGCTGCGCAAGAACCTCGTGCCCGCCCCCGACGTCGCCGCCCGGTTCCTGCAGCGCGTCAGCGCCCGCGCGGAGGACTTCTGGACCGCGTTCGAGCGGGAGATGCCGCGCCTGGGCGACGGCACCGAGGTGTACCTGGAGGACGTCGACTGGGCGAAGGTCCCCGACCACCTGCGCGCGACGTTCCGCGTCGTGGCGCCGGACCCGGCGAGCGGCGAGCTGCGGGAGCTGGCGCGCGGCAAGGACTTCGCCGCCCTGCGCGAGCGGCTGGCCGGCCGGGTGCGCGAGACGCTCACCGAGGTCGCCGACGACCTGCGGGTGGACGGCGCGCGCTCGTGGGACGACCTGCCCGAGCGCGTCCCGGAGACCCGCACGTCGGTCGTGCGCGGCGCCGAGGTGACCTCCTGGCCGGCGCTGGTCGACGAGGGAGCGTCGGTGGGCCTGCACGTGTTCGCCACCGCGGCGGAGGCGCAGCGCGCGCACCGCGACGGCGTGCGGCGCCTGCTGCTGCTGGTGCTGCCCTCGCCGCTGCGCGCCGTGCAGGCCGGACTGCCCAACGACGCCAGGCTGCTGCTGGCGCGCGCCCCGCACGGCAGCGCCGCCGCCGTCCTGGAGGACTGCCTGGTCGCCACCGTCGGCGAGCTGCTGGACGCCGAGGGCGGCCCCGTGCGCACCCGCGCGGAGTTCGACGACCTGGCGCGGCGGGTCGGCGCCCGCCTGGGCGCGGCCACCGCCGAGACGGTGCAGCGCGCGCTGCGGGTGCTGCGCTCGGCCGCCGAGGTGGAGCGGGCGATCTCGCGCACCACGAGCCTGGCGCTGGTGCCGTCTCTGACGGACGTGCGCGCGCAGTTCACCGGCCTGGTCCACCCCGGGTTCGTCACCGAGGCCGGCCCGGCGCGGCTGCCGGACCTGCTGCGCTACCTGCAGGGGATCGGGCGCCGCCTGGCCGCGGTGCCCGACGACCCGCAGCGCGACCGGGTGCGGATGGCCGAGTTCTCGCGCGTGGCCGACGCGTGGGCCGACCGCGTCCGCCGCGCCGGGCCGCTGGTGCCGCGCGAGCTGGCCGACCTGCGCTGGACGCTGGAGGAGCTGCGGTTGCAGCTGTTCGCGCAGGGGGTCGCCACCGCGCACCCGGTCAGCGAGCAGCGGGTCATGCGGGCCCTCGCCGAGATCGCCTGACTTCCCCCGGGAGGCGCCCGGACCCGTTGCACCGCAGCCGGTCGGGGTCTCGAGCGGATCGCCGCGCACCTCTTGCACCCGGGCGCCGGGAGTGCTACCACAGTGCTGTGCCGACCGGGCGGGGACCGGCCGGCACGGGGTTCACAGCGCATCTCCTCACGACGACGGAGGTGGTGACGATGCTGATGCGCACCGATCCCTTCCGGGAGCTGGACCGCCTGACGCAGCAGTTCCTGGGGACCACGGCCAGGCCGGCGGTGATGCCGATGGACGCCTGGCGCCGCGGTGACGAGTTCGTCGTGGAGTTCGACCTCCCCGGCGTCGACCCGTCCACCGTGGACCTCGACGTGGAGCGCAACGTCCTGACGGTGCGGGCGCAGCGGCCCGTGCACGAGGGCACCGACGAGATGATCGCCGCCGAGCGCCCGCGCGGGGTGTTCAGCCGCCAGCTCATCCTCGGCGACAACCTGGACACCGAGCGGATCAGCGCCAGCTACCGCTCCGGCGTCCTGACCCTGCGGGTACCGGTGGCCGAGCGGGCCAAGCCGCGGCGCATCGAGGTCCAGCACGCCGATGACCAGCAGGCGATCAGCGGCTGAGGCCGACCCGGCCGCGGACCTCCTCGTCGACCTGCTGCTGCTCGAGGTCGAGGCGAGGTGGCCGTCCGCGGCCGGGGACTCCCCGGACGGCGCGGGCGACGGCGCGCGGGGTGCCGGCGGCGGGAGCGGCGGCGGGGACGAGCCGCCCCGGGCGCCCGCGCGGCCGGCGGCGCTCGCCGCGCCCGCACCGCCGGGGCGCCCGGCCGCCCGCGGCGCCGGGCCGGCGCGCGCACCCGGCCGTCCGGCCCGGGCGCGCGCCCCGTGGCGGCGGGTGAGGTCGCCCCCGGAGCACCGGCACCGGGGTGGGCGGGCTCAGCCGTAGTGCCGCGAGCGCGACTCGCGCTGCGCCTGCTCCAGGCTGGCGAAGCGCGCCTCGGCGTGCGGGGGCAGCACGCGCCGCTCCCGCACCAGCCACGGCAGGCCGCGGACCGCGTCCAGCACGCCCAGCGCGCTGACGCGGTCCCGCGGCACGCTGGACAGCAGGAACCCGGTGCGCCGCAGCGCCGCCGGCACCGGCCGGCGCAACCACGTGAACCACAGCGTGTTGCGCACCCCGTGCCGGCGGCGCAGCGCCGACTCGCGCAGCACCGACGCCTGGTGGTGCACGACGAGGGCCTCCAGGTAGCACAGCTCCCAGCCGGCGGCGGCCAGGTCGGCGGCCAGCAGCTCCTCCTCCCCGCCCAGCCACAGCCGCCGGGAGAAACCCCCGACGCCCAGGAAGGCGTCGCGGCGCACCACCGAGGCGCCCGCCAGGAAGCTGCCCAGCGCCGGGCCCGGCAGGTCCGGGGCGCCGGGCACCGGGGAGTCGCGCAGCTCGGCGACGATGTCGTCCTCGCGCGAGCCCGGCTCGACGAGGATGCGGGCGGTCAGGACCGCCACCCGCGGGTCGGCGTCCAGGACGTCCGCGGCGCGCGCCAGGGACCCCGGCTCCCACCAGGTGTCGTCGTCGCAGAAGGCCACGTACGGCGTGGACGCCGTCGCCACACCCGTGTTGCGGGCCACGGCGCCCTGGTTCTCCGGCAGGACGACGACGTCGAGGCGGTCCGCGCCGGCCGTGCCGCGCGGGTGCGCCGCGCGCAGGGCCGCGGCCGTGCCGTCGGTGGAGCCGTTGTCCAGCACCACCACCCGCGGGCGCTCGGGCAGGGCCAGCAGCCGGCGCACCGCCAGCAGCGCCTCCTCGCGCCGCTGCCAGGTGATGACGACGACGGTGACCCGCGCGTCGGGCGGGCCGTCGAGCGGTTCCTCCGGCCAGGTCGCGGGGGCGCTCACCGGCCGATCACCGCGAGGCGGCGCTCGACCTCCGGGCCGGCGAGGTGGCGCCGGCGCAGGGCGCCCGGCATCCGGCGGGCGGCGTCCAGCACGCCGCCGCGCTCGTGCGCGGGCCCGCGCAGCGCCCGCAGGGTGTCGCGCGCGGCGACCCGCACCGGCCGGCGCATCCACGCCGTCAGCAACCTGTTGCGCTGCAGCAGGCGCAGCCGCTGCTCGGGGGTGCTGCGGGTGGGGGAGGGGTGGTGGTGGGCGACGACCTCGTCGACGTACGCCAGGCCCCACCCGGCGGCCACCAGGTCGTAGGTGAACCGCTCCTCCTCGCCCGCGAAGTGCACGACCGGGTCGAAACCCCCCACCGCCAGGTACGGCTCGCGGCGCACCACCGCCCCGCACGCCAGGAACCCCAGGACGTCCGGGCCGGGCAGGTCGTCGCTGCGCCCCCACGGCGCCGCGGCCATGTCGTCGCACACGCCGTCCAGCTCCTCGGCCGGCCCCACCAGCAGGCGCGCGGCGAGCACCGCCATCCGCGGGTGCGCCGCGAACAGCTCCCCGGCGCGCACCAGCGCGCCGGGCGCCCACCAGGAGTCGTCGTCGGCGAAGGCCACCAGCGGCGTCTCGGCGGCCCCCACGCCGAGGTTGCGCCCGACCGCGCCCAGGTTCTCCCCGGCCTCCAGCACGACCAGCGGCGGCAGGCCCTCCTCGCGCCGCCGCCGGCCCTCCGCGCGGGCCACCTCCACCGTGCCGTCGCGCGAGCCGTTGTCGACGAGCACCACCGGCGCCTCGTGGCGGGGCAGGGACCGGCGCAGGTCCTCGGCGCGGTCGCGGGTGGCGACCACGACGGTCACGGGCAGGGCGGGGGAGGTCACGGCGGCACGCTAGCGGCCCGCCGCCGGCCCGCACCCCGCGCGGCCCGCGGGCGCGTCGGCCGCGCGCGCCGGGCCGCCGGGTGGTTGCATGCCCAGCGTGCAGCACACGCAGCAGTCGCAGCCCGCACCGGAGCAGGCGTACCGGGAGCCGCGCACCTTCTCCCGCGCCGTGGTCACCGGCGGCGCCGGTTTCCTCGGCAGCCACCTGTGCGAGGCGCTCCTGGACGCCGGCGTCGAGGTCGTCTGCCTCGACAACTTCCTCACCGGCGTGCCCGACAACGTCGCCCACCTCGTGGACCACCCCGGCTTCCGGCTGCGGCGCTGCGACATCACCGAGTACGTGCACGTCAGCGGCGAGGTGGACCTCGTGCTGCACTTCGCCTCCCCGGCCTCGCCGGTGGACTACCTCAAGCTGCCGCTGGAGACCATGAAGGTCGGCGCCACCGGCACCTGGAACGCGCTCGGGCTGGCCCGCGCCAAGGGCGCCCGGTTCCTGCTGGCCTCCACGTCGGAGACGTACGGCGACCCGCAGGTGCACCCGCAGCCGGAGACGTACTGGGGGCACGTGAACCCCGTGGGCCCGCGCGGCGTCTACGACGAGTCCAAGCGCTACGCCGAGGCGCTGACCACGGCCTACCGCACCGCCCACGGCGTCGACACCGCGATCGTGCGGATCTTCAACACGTACGGCCCGCGGATGCGCGCCGCCGACGGGCGCGCCATCCCCACCTTCATCCGCCAGGCCCTGGCCGGTGAGCCCGTCACCGTCGCCGGCGACGGCTCGCAGACCCGCTCGATCTGCTACGTCGACGACCTGGTCGACGGCATCCTCGCCCTGGCCGCCAGCGGCCACCCCGGCCCGGTGAACATCGGCAACCCGGAGGAGCTGAGCGTGCGGGAGATCGCCGAGGACGTCATCGCCGGCGCCGGGTCCGCCTCCACGATCGAGTACGTGCCCCGCCCCGTGGACGACCCCCAGGTGCGCCGGCCGGACACGACGCTGGCGCGCACCGTCCTGGGCTGGGAGCCGCGGGTCGGCTGGGCCGACGGCCTCAAGCGCACCGTGGAGTGGTTCCGGGAGCAGCAGGCGCGCTGAGGCGGACCCGCCCGGTCGGCGCGACCTGACCGGGCCGAACACCACCGCGGTCGGGTGCCGCCCGGCTAGCGTGATCGCGTGCCGCCCCTGTTCGTCGACACCCTCGTGCGCTGCGACGCCGACGTGCTGTGGCGCCTGACGCAGGACCCCGCCCAGCACCCGCGCTGGGACCTGCGCTTCTCGGCGATCCACCCCGAGGCGCCCGCGGACGGTGCGGACGGTGCGGACGGGCGGCAGCGGTTCACCTACGTCCTGTCGCTGCCGCACCCGTGCCTGCCGCTGGTCACCGTGACCGGCACCGGCGTCTCGGCGGGCGAGCGGCGCGGGGCGGACGGCCGGGGCACGTCGGCGCTGCGGTTCTCCCCGCACGGGCGCCTGTCGCCGCTGGGCGAGGGGTCGGGGTACTGGCGCTACGAGCCCACCGCGCGGGGCTTCCGCTTCAGCACGGGCTACGACTACACCCCCGGCTGGGGCCCGCTGGGCCGCCTCCTGGACCCGGTGCTCGTGCGGCCGGCGGTCGGCTGGGCCACCGCGTGGAGCTTCGACCGCCTGCGGCTGTGGGCGCAGGAGGGCCTGGACCCCGCCCGGGCCCGCGACCGCGCCCTGGCGGACGCGGCGGCGCGGGCGCTGCTGGTCGCGCTCGCGGTCCCGGCGCTGCGGACCGGGCGCCCGCGCGGGGCCGCGGTCGCGGCGCTCGCGGTGGCCGCCGCCGCCCTCGTGCCCGTGGGTCGCGGCACCCCCTCCGCCCGCCGGTGCGGGCGCCGGCCGGTGCGCCCCGAGCGTCCGGTGAGCGCCCCCGTGAGCGCCCCGTGAGCGCCGTGGAGCCCGTGCCCGGGTCCGTGCCGGACCTGGCGGGCAGCGTCGTCCTGGGCGCGCTCGGCGAGGACGCGCACCGCCTGCACCCGATGCTGCGCCGGCGCTTCGGCGTCTCGACCGCCGCCGGGTACTCCTGCGTGGGCCGCGGGACGATGGACCGGGTGTGGCACGGGCCGGCGTGGACGCTGCCGTTCCTGCACCTGGGCGCCTGGCGCAACATCCTCGTCCCGGACGCGGCCACCGACGTGCCGTTCAGCGTCGAGAACTACGCGTACCGCGACTCCCTGGGCCGCGAGACCGTCACCGTCGTGCGCACCTTCGAGGTGCGGCCCGGCCGGCGCCGCCGCTTCGACGCCACGCTCGTGGCCGACGGGCCCGGCCGGGTCCTGGACTACCTGGGCACCCACCAGCACCTCGCGGTGGACCTGCGCCCCTCGGTGCTGCCGGACGGCAGCCTGCGGATCGTCTCCGGCGCGCAGCGCTTCCACGAGGGACCGGTGAGCTTCCGCTTCCCGATGGCGCTGTCCGGCACCGCGGTCCTCACCGAGGGCTGGGACGAGCGGCGCGAGCGGTTCACGATCGACGTCGCCGTCTCCAACGCCCGGTTCGGGCCGCTGGCCGGCTACTCGGGCAGCTTCACGTGCGAGTTCCCCGCCGTGGTCGGCGACGCCGTGCCGCCCGCCGTCCGGCCCCTGCGCGAGGAGGCCCGCCGCTGACGGCGGTGCCGGCCCGCCGGCGGGGTCAGTGGCTCGCGGTCCCGCGGCGCGACTCCAGCACCGGGTCGACCAGGTGCTCGACGAGCAGGCCGGTGGCGATCGCGTCGACGGCCGCGTGCAGCACCTCGACCACACCCTCCCCGCGCTGCCAGGTGCGCGGCGGGGCGCCCGCGCCCGTGGCGTTCTCCAGCGTCTGGTCGACGATGATCCGCGTGAGCGTCTGCGCGACGGTCGCCCGCACGACGACCAGCCCGCTGGCCCGCCACACCCCGCGCAGGGCCCCCAGGGCGACGCTCGTGCCCACCCGCATGGCGGCCGTGGCCGCGGCGGGGCGCTCGTCGTCGCCGGGGGAGCGGCCCGCGAGCAGCAGCAGGGTCCGCCCGGCCACGTAGGAGGCCGGCCGTCCCGTCACGGCGCGCTCGAGGCGCTGGCTGACCGCCGTCGCGGCCGCCCCGGCCAGCCCGCTGACGGCGCCGATCCCGGCGGCCCGGGCCAGCACGGCGCGGCGCCCCGGCGCCGCGGAGCGCACGCGCACCCCCGACCTGTCGAGCACGGTGTCCACGACGTTCACCCTCGCGGTCCGCGGCCGCTCCCGCCACCGGCCGGGTCCTCGGGGGCGCGCACCTCGAGGCCCTCGACCTCGGTGAACCCCAGCCGGGCGTACACGCGCGCGGCCCGCTCGTCGTCCGGCTGCAGGTGCGCCAGCCGGGCGCCGGCCGCGGCGGCGCGCGCCAGCAGCCACGACGACAGCGCCGCACCGACGCCGCGCCCGCGGGCGTCGGGGACGACCCCGACACCCGCCAGCAGCACCGCCGGCCCGGCGGCGCCGTCCGAGCGCACGGCGTACGCGGTGCCGACCGCGCGCCCGCCAGCGCGGGCCAGGCCGACCTCCACCCCGGCCCGCACCGCACCGGCCGCCAGGTGCGGGCCCAGCCAGGCGCGCGCCCGCCCCGCGTCCCCGCCGAAGGCCGCCACGTCGACGGCCGCGACGTCGGCCAGGTCCTCCGGTCCTGCGAGGGCCAGGTGCACGCCGGCCGGCGGGACCGCGGACCGCAGGCCGGCCGCGGGCACCGCCATGAGCCGCTGCGCCACCACGAGCCTCCCCGGCGGGTCCACCAGCCCGGGAGGCGTGCGCCAGGCCCACGGCACCCCCTCGGCGGCGAACCAGGCCGCCACGGCGCCGGGGTCCACGAGCGCGGGGCCGAAGAGGTCGGCGCCGTTGAACTGCGGGTGCCGCAGGCCGCTGGAGGCCAGCCGCGCGCCGGGCAGCTCGGCGACCGCCCCCCCCGGGACGGACCCGCGCCAGCTGCGCCCACGCGTCGGCGTGCGCGGCGCGCACCAGCGGGCCGTCCGGCGGTTCCACCGGCCGGACGCTGCCATCGCCGCCACGGCGCGGCAACGGGTTTCCGCGCCGGGCCCGCACCCCGGTCCTGGACCCCGGCGCGCCCGTGCGGGACCCTGGGCGCGCCAGGACCGCGAGGAGGGGGACGGCGATGCCCACGGCCGAGGAGAACCGGGCCCTGCTGGAGCGGTACTTCGCCGCGCTGGGCGACGGCGGGGACTTCACCGCCTGCTACGCCGAGGACGTCGTGTGGACCGACTGCTCGACGGGTGAGGAGTTCCGCGGCCGGGCCGCCGTCCGCGAGCACGTCCTGGACCTGCACGGCCGGGCGCACGTCGAGCGGCCGCGGGGCCTGTCGCTGGACGTCGGTGACGAGCGCGCGCACCTGGAGGGCGAGTTCACCGGCGGGCCGGGACCGGCGGTCCCGTTCTGCCTGGCGTTCGACCTCGCGGCCTCGCCGGACGGCGTCCTCGTCGCGGCGCTGCGCCTCTACCTGTCCGCGGACCGGCTGACCCCCGCGCGCACGTCCACCTGAGCCGCGTCCGGGACCGGCCGGCGCGACCACCAGGTGGCCAGCAGCGAGCCGGACACGTTGTGCCACACCGAGAAGATCGCCGCGGGCAGCGCGGCGGCCGGGCCCACGTGGACGGTGGCCAGCGCTGCGGCCAGCCCGGAGTTCTGCATCCCCACCTCCACGCTGATCGCCCGGCGGCTGGCCACCGGCACCCGGCACAGCCGGCCCACCGCGTAGCCGAGCGCGAACCCGCCGAGGTTGTGCAGCACGACCGCCACCACGAGCAGGGCGCCGACCTCCAGCAGCGTGCCCGCGCTGCCGGCCACGACCGCCGCGACGACGACGGCGATGCCCGCCACCGACACCAGCGGCAGCGCGTCCAGGCAGCGCTCCACCAGGCGCGGCAGCAGCAGCCGCAGCAGCAGCCCGGCCACCACGGGCACCAGGACGATCTGCACGATCGAGGTGAACAGCGCCGTCCCGCTCACGGGCAGCGACCGCCCGACGAGCGCCAGCACGAGCAGCGGTGTCAGGAACGGCGCCAGCAGGGTGGACACCGACGTCATCGCCACCGACAGGGCCGTGTCGCCGCGCGCCAGGTACACCACGACGTTGGAGGCCGTCCCGCCCGGCGCCGCGCCCACCAGCACCATCCCCGCCGCCAGGACCGGCGGCAGGCCCAGCAGGTGCGCCACGCCCCAGCCCAGCAGCGGCATGATCGTGAACTGCGCGGCCACCCCCAGCAGCAGCGCCCACGGCCGCCGGCTGATGAGCGCGAAGTCCACCGGCCGCAGCGTCATGCCCATCCCCAGCATGATCACGCTGAGCAGCCACGGCACCGCCGGGGTCCAGCCCGAGGGCACCGCGGGGAACGCCAGCGCCAGCGCCCCCGCCGCGAGCACCACCACGGCGAACCACCGGCCGACGGCGTCCCCGGCGCGCGCCATCCCCGACCGCGGCGCGCCCGGCGCCGTCCCGTCCTGCGTCCTCGTCACGGTCCCCGAGGCTCCCACGCCCGCGGGGCGGCACACTGGCCAGGTGGTGGCACCGGCGGGCGCGGCGGCAGGGACGCGGGCGCGCGGGCCGCGCCGCAGCGCGGGCCTGCTCCTGCACCGCCCCGCGCCGGACGGCGGCGTCGAGGTCCTCATCGCGCACATGGGCGGGCCGTTCTGGGCGCGCCGCGACGAGCGCGCCTGGTCGGTGCCCAAGGGGGAGCCGGAGGAGGGCGAGGACCTGCTCGCCGCCGCCCGCCGGGAGTTCACCGAGGAGCTGGGGCTGCCCGTGCCGCCCGGCGAGCCCGTCGCGCTGGGGGAGTTCCGCCAGTCCGGCGGCAAGGTCGTCAGCGTGTGGGCGCTGGCCGGCGACCTCGACGTCACCGCGCTGCGCCCGGGCACGTTCGCGCTGGAGCACCCGCCCGGCTCGGGCCGGGTGCGGCACCACCCGGAGGTGGACCGTGCGGCGTGGGTGTCGCCCGGGGTGGCGCGCGCGAAGCTCGTCGCCGGTCAGGCGCCGGCGGTGGACCGGCTGCTGGAGCTGCTCGCCGGGGGTTGAGCCCGCCGGGCCCCGTCAGCCCCCGGACGCCTCCTCGGGAGCCTGGCCGGACCCGTCCAGGCACAGGCAGAACGGGTGCCCGGCCGGGTCGGCGTACACGCGCCACGTCGGGTGCTGCGGCGAGGTGTCCAGGACGGTCGCGCCCAGCTCCAGGGCGCGGCGCTCGGCGTCCTCGAACGCCGGCACGTGCAGGTCCAGGTGCACCTGCTGCGGCACCCCGCCGGCCGGCCAGGTGGGGCGCACGTGGTCGGGGGCCAGCTGGAAGGCCAGGACGTGCCCGTCCCCGCGCACCTCCACCCAGTCCTCGGAGGACTCCTGCTCGTCGACCTCCCAGCCGAGCAGGCCCGCGTAGAAGCGGGCCAGGCCCGCGGGGTCGGGGGTGTCCAGGGCGACGGCGCCGAGCTTCACGGCGCCAGCCTGCCCCGCGACGGCCCGCGGGACAACGGGCCGGGGCTCAGCGGCCCAGCGCCGCGACCGCCGCCAGCACCTCCTCGACGCCGATCCGCGCCAGCGTCGGGTCGACCTCGTCGGCGTGCGGGTCGCCGACGTAGTCGTCGGCGGCCGGGTCGCCGTGCCACAGGACGGTGTGCAGGTGCGCGTCGACCGCCGGACCCCACCAGTGCGGCGGGGTCGGCCCGAACAGCAGCACCGACGGCGCGCCGAAGGCCGTGGCCAGGTGCGCGGTGCCCGTGTCCCCGGACAGCACCAGCCGCGCGTCGGCGACCGTGCGGGCCAGCTCCTCCAGCGACTGCGTCCCGCACAGGTCCCGCGCCCCGGCCCGCGCCAGCGCCGCGCCCAGGTGCGCCTCGTCGGCCGTGCCGGTGACGACGACGGGGGAGTGCGCCGCCAGGGCGCGCACCACCCGCGCCCACCGGTCCACCGGCCAGCGGCGCGAGCCCGACGCGGCGCCCGGGTGTACCACGACCGGTCCGGTGCCCGTGCCGGAGCCCAGCCGCAGGTCCTGCGGCGTCCCGGCGCCCACCAGCCGGCACCAGCGCAGCACCTCGTGCTCGTCGCGCACCCACACCGGCCCGTCCGGCCACCCGTCGGTGGCGAACCCCAGCAGCTCCCGCGGCCCGGTCGCCGCCAGCAGCGCCCGGCTCTCCGGCCCGCGCCCGTGCAGGTCCACCGCCAGGTCCGGCGCCGCGACCGGCGGCAGCGGGTCCAGCCACGAGGTCGCCAGCACCTCGTCGACGACGCCGCGCACCCGCAGGAACTCACCCACCGCGCGCGGCGCCGCCAGCACCAGCCGCTGCTCCGGGTGCAGCCGGCGCAGGCCGCGCAGGGCCGGCACCCCCGCCAGCAGGTCCCCCAGCCCCAGCGCGCGCAGCGCCAGGATCACGCGCGGCCCCGCTCGAGGATGCGGGTGGTCGAGCGCCCGTCCAGGTAGGGCAGCAGCACGACCCGCCCGCCCCAGCCGCGCACCAGCGGCGCCTCCGGCAGCTCCGCGCCGCCGTAGTCGCCGCCCTTGGCCCACACGTCCGGGCGCAGCGCCTCCAGCGCCGCCCGCGGGTCGTCCTCCTCGAAGACGACGACCGCGTCGACGCTGGACAGCGCCCGCAGCACCCGCTCGCGGTCGACCTGGCCCACCACGGGCCGGCCCGGGCCCTTCAGGCGGGCCACCGAGGCGTCGGAGTTGACCAGCACCACCAGCGCGTCGCCCAGGGCCCGCGCGGCCTCCAGGCAGCCCACGTGCCCGGCGTGCAGGACGTCGAAGCAGCCGCCCGTGGCCACCAGCGTCCCGCCGGCCGCCCGCACCCGCGCCGCGACCTCCTGGGCGCTCTCCGCGCCGCGCGCGAGGGGCTCCGTCGCCGCGGTGGCGGGGGCCGCGGTCGTCCCGCCCGTCGCCGCCGCGCGCGCGAAGAACCCGCTCGTCCCGCCGCGGGCCACCCACGCCGAGGCGTCCTCCACCGCGCGCGCCACCGCCGGCGACAGCGCGCCCGTGGCCGCGATCCGCACCGCGGCCGTGGCCGCGAAGCGGTCCCCGGCCCCGCACGGGTCGCCGGCCGCCGGCACCGCCGGCACGTGCAGCACCTCGCTGCCGGCCACCGCGCAGAACGCCCCGTCCGCGCCGGCCGTCACGCACACCGCGCGCGCCGCCCAGCGCTCGCGCACCAGCGCGGCGGCCTCCGCGGCGCCCAGCGACCCGTCCCCGGCCGCCGCCCGCGCCTCGGCGAGGTTCGGCGTCACCAGCGCGCAGCCGGGCACCGGGTCCCCGCCGCGCGGGTGCGGGTCCCAGACCACCGGCGTGCTCGCCGCCGCGGACGTCAGCAGCTCGCGCAGCACCGGGTCGCGGGTCGTGCCCGCCCCGTAGTCCGAGACCAGCACCACGTCGGCCTCCGCCAGCAGCCCCGCCACCCGGGCGCGCAGCGGCGCGTCCAGCGGCCCCGGCGTGCCCGGGCCGCCGTCGTCCAGGCGCAGCAGCACCTGCCCGTTGCCGCGCACCCGCGACTTGCGGCGCGTGCCGCCCGCGTGCGGCAGGGCCACGACCTCCACGCCCGGCAGCAGCTCCACCAGCCGGCGCCCGGCCTCGTCGTCGGCCACCGGCGCCACCAGCGCCACCCGCACCGGGGTCTCGCCCGGCCCGGCCGCCAGCAGGGCCGTCAGCCCCGCCCCGCCGGGCGACTCCACCGTCCCGGTCAGGTCCACCACCGGCACCGGGGCGTCCGGGGCCACCCGGTGCACGTCGCCGACCAGCTCGCGGTCCAGGACCACGTCGCCGACCACCACCACGCGCCGCGGCGCAGCGCTCACGCGGACACCTCCGCGCGCACGGCCGTCAGGTCCACCGTCGTGGTGCTGCGCACCGCCGGCAGGTGCGCCTCCACCGCCACGCACAGCGCGTGCACCGCCATCAGGTGCCCCTCCTGGATCGCCGACGTCGACGGCCCGGGCAGCCCCAGCGCGTCGTCGCACACCGCGGCCAGCGGGTTCGCCGCGCTCGTCGTCAGCGCCCACGTCGTCACCCCGCCCGCGCGGGCGCGCTCGGCGGCCCGCAGCAGGTTGGTGCTGCGCCCGCTGGTGGACAGCAGCAGCAGCACGTCGCCAGGACGCCCGTGCGCCTCCACCTGCCGCGCGTACACCTCGTCGGGGCCGTAGTCGTTGACGACCGCCGTCACCGTGGAGGTCTCCGCGTGCAGCGACAGCGCCGACAGCGGCCGCCGCTCGCCGACGAAGCGGCCCACCAGCTCGGCGGTCAAGTGCTGCGCCTCGGCGGCGCTGCCGCCGTTGCCGGCCACCAGCAGCCGCCCGCCGCTGTCGACCACGTCGACCAGGTGCCGGCCCCAGCGGTCCAGGCGCTCGCCCTCGGCCTCCAGCGCGCTCAGCACCCCCTGCAGCTCCAGCACGTGCTCGCTCAGCCACGCCCGCGTCGTGGGGCGGCCGTTGGCCGCCGTGCGCCGCGGCAGCGCGAGCACCTTCTCGTAGGCGGCCTCGGTGGCCGCGGCCACCCGCGCCCAGTCGTAGCGCCGCCGGGCCACCTCCTGCCCGGCCGCGCCCAGCCGCGCCGCCGTCGCCGGGTCGGCCACCACCGAGCGCACGGCCGCCGCGACCGCGGCGGGGTCGGCGTGCCCGGCGGCGTCCACCGGCACCAGCCGGCCCGTCTCGCCGTCGCGGACCGTGTCGAGCATCCCGCCCACCGCGCTGGCCACCACCGGCAACCCGGCGGCCATCGCCTCCAGCACCGCGATGCCGAACGGCTCGTACCAGGGCGTGGCCAGCAGCACGTCCGCCGAGGCCAGCAGGCCCGGCAGGTCCGCCGGGTCCACCCGCCCGACCATCCGCAGCCGCTCGGCCACCCCGTGCTCGCGGGCCAGCTGCACCAGCCGGCGCGCCTCCGGGTCGCCCTCCAGCTGCGACGGGTCGGGGCCGCCCGCCACGACCAGCTCGGCGTCCGGCAGCTCCACCAGCGCGCGCACCGCCACGTCCACGCCCTTGCGCGGCACCAGCCGGCCCACGCTCAGCAGCCGCGTCGGGCAGCCGGGCAGCTTGTCGCCCACCACGGCCGGGCCGCTGCGCGGGCGCGCGAAGCGGGCCACGTCCACCCCGCAGGGCACGACCTGCACGCGCCGCGGCGCCGCCCCGGAGCCGCGCAGCTCGTGCACCTCGTCGCTGCAGGTGGCGACCACGAGGTCGCACTCGGCCGCCAGGGTCCGCTCCGCCCCCAGCCGCTGCGGCGGGCTGGTGTCCGCGGCCCCCTGGTAGCGGCGCTTGACGCTGCCCAGGGCGTGGAAGGTCTGCACCACCGGCAGGTCCAGGTCCCGCGCGGCCGGCAGCGCCGCCGTGCCGGACATCCAGAAGTGCGCGTGCACGACGTCGGGGCGCTCCAGCTCCCACTCCGCGCGCAGCACGTCCGCGAACGCGGGCATGAACGGCGGCAGCTCGTCCTTGGGCACCGGACCGGCCGGGCCGGCGTCCACGTGCACGACCTCCACACCGCGGCGCAGCGCCGTGCGCGCCGGCAGGTCCGGCGCGTCGCGCCGGGTGTAGACGACGACGGTGTGCCCGCGGTCGGCCAGCGCACCGGCCAGCGCCGCCACGTGCACGTTCTGCCCGCCGGCGTCCACGCCGCCCAGCACCGCCAGCGGGCTCGCGTGCTCGGACACCATCGCGATCCGCCGCGGCTCGCGCGCGCGCCTCATGCCACCACCCCCGTCAGCCGGTCCACCCCGCCACGCTCCGCCACCGCCGCCAGCAGGCGGTCCCAGTCGGCCAGGAACCGCTCCACGCCGAACGCCGCCAGCGCGTGCTCGCGCGCCGCCAGACCGCGCTCGCGGGCCTCGTCCGGGTCCGCCAGCCAGCGCCGCGCCGCGGCCACCAGCGCGTCCGGGTCGCTGGAGAGCACCCCGGCCGCGGGCGGCACGGCCTCCGGCGCCGCCGTCGCCGGCAGCGCCAGCACCGGCAGCCCGGCCATCATGGCCTCGATGAGCGACAGTCCCAGGCTCGTCCAGCGGTAGGGGTGCAGGTAGGCGCGGTGCGCGCCCAGCGCGTCGTGCACCGCGGCCTGCGGCAGGTCCTCGGAGACCGTCAGCCGGTCGGCCAGGGACTGCACCCCCATGCCGTACAGGTGCACCGGCACCTGCTCGGCCACCCGCAGCAGCACGTCCGTGCCCGCCACCCGCCAGCGGCGCACCGGCTCGTTGACCAGCGCCGCCAGCGACGCCGACTCCCCGGTGAAGCGGTACCCGGGGTCGATGACGCCGTGGTCCACGAGCGTGGTCGGCGCCCGCCCGCAGTCCCAGTACAGCCGGTTGAAGGCCGTCACGTGCGCGACCGGCACCTCGTCCTGGTCGGCCAGCGGGTGCCGGCTGTCGGCCGCTCCCGCGCGCGGCGCGTCGTGCTCGACGTACACGGCCGGCAGGTCGCGCCCGGGCCGGCGGCCCGTCCAGCGCTCCACCAGCTCCAGCTCCTCGGGGCGCTGCAGCACCACGACGTCGACGTCGGCGTCGCGCAGCGCCTCCGGGGCGACCTCCACGGCGCTCGCGGGCCAGTCCCACGTGCGGGCGCGCCCGCGCCCGTCGGGGCCGCGGTCGGGCACCACGGGCAGCAGGTAGTCGTGACGGCCCTGCACGAACGCGGTGGTCCACGAACCGTGCACGTGCCAGACGAGGATCCTCACGGCGCACCTCCTGGGGTCGGGATCGGGGCGAGCGCGTCGACGGCGGCGACCAGCCGCGGGGTGTCGACGCCCGCCAGGCAGGGGTGACCGGGCACGGGGCACTCCCGGGCGCGGGTGCCGGCGCACGCGGCGGCCTGGTCGCCCAGCACCACGCGCGCCACCCCGTACGGCGCCCACCGGGCGGCGGGCACGACGGGCGCGAACCAGGAGACCACGGGCGTGCCGACGGCCGCCGCCAGGTGCGCCGGGCCGGTGTTGCCGACGACGACGGCGTCGGCGCCGGCCAGCACCGCGGCCAGCAGCGGCAGGTCGGTGCGCCCGCCCAGGTCGGTGCCGCGCCGGCCGGCCACGCGCGCGGTCAGCTCCCGCTCACCCGGCCCGCCGGTGACGACGACGGCGCGGCCCTCGGCGGCCAGCTGCGCCACGGCCTCGGCGGCCTGGCCCGGCAGCGGCGCGCGCGCCGGCACGGAGGCGCCCGGGTGGACGACGACGTACGGGCCGGCCGGCAGCGCGCCGCCGAGCGCCGCCCGGGCGTCGGGCAGGTCGTCGCGCACCCGCAGGCGGCCGTCGTCGCCGTCGGGCAGCGCGAACCCGGCGGCGCCGGCGAGGTCGAGCATGGCCTCCACCTCGTGCCGCTCCGGCAGGCCCGGCGCCTCGCGGCGGTGGCGCACGTCCAGCAGCGAGCCGGGGTAGTCCTCGCTGGCGGCGGCCAGGCGCGGCACCCCGGCCAGGCGCAGCAGCAGCGCCAGCGGCAGGGGGCTCTGGTGGAAGGAGGTGAAGACCACCGCGGCGTCGTAGGCGCGCCCGCGGACCTCGGCGACGAAGGCGTCCAGGGCCGCGGCGTCCACGGCCGGCGGCGCGTACCCGCTCCACGGCGGGTCGAGCACGAGGACGTCGCGCACCCCCGGCAGCAGGCGGGCGGCGCCCGCGCCCGCGGGGGCGGCCAGCACGTCCACCTCGGCCGAGGCCGCCAGCGCCCGCACGGCCGGCCCGGTCAGCAGGACGTCGCCGTCGTTGTCGGTGCGGCAGGCGAGGACCCTCACGCGCCCCCCTCGCC
This sequence comes from Kineococcus terrestris, assembly GCF_041020755.1. Taxonomy (NCBI): domain Bacteria; kingdom Bacillati; phylum Actinomycetota; class Actinomycetes; order Kineosporiales; family Kineosporiaceae; genus Kineococcus; species Kineococcus terrestris. Next base: position 57,003 of record NZ_JBEUEI010000009.1, read on the forward strand.
GGCGCCGGCGGCCCGCGCGCCGGTGCCGTCCAGCAGCAGGGCGAGGGCCCCGGCCAGGTCGGCGGCGACCTCCGGCGCGTCGCGCACCTCCTCGGAGCGGGTGACGGGCGTGGGCACCAGCACACCGCGCGCGCCCGCGGACAGGGCCGCCTCGACGTCGGCGCCGATGTCGCCGACCACGGCGCACTCGGCGGGCAGCACGCCGAGCGCGCGGGCGGCGTCCAGCACCATGCCCGGCTGCGGCTTGCGGTGCGTGGACGGCTCGTCCGGGCCGTCGGTGCACACCTGCACGGTGTCGAAGGGGCCCAGCAGGTCGCCGACGCGCGCGTTGACCCGGTCGACGTCCTCGCGCGTCAGCAGGCCGCGCGCCACCCCGGACTGGTTGGTGACCACGCCCGTGGCCAGGCCCGCCGCGCGCACGCGCACGACGGCCTCGGCGGCGCCGTCCACGGGCTCCACCAGCTCCGGGTCGCCGTTGTAGGGGACGTCGTGCACGAGGGTGCCGTCGCGGTCGAACAGGACCGCGCGCAGCGGCGGCGGCCACGCCGGCGCGCCGCGGCGCCAGCGCCACTGCGCGCGCAGGCGGTGCCACACCGCGGCGGGCGGGATCGCGGCGCTGGTCAGGAGCATCCGGCGCACCTCGGCGCCGTCGCGGGGCCCCGGCGCGATCCGCCGCCAGGCGAACTCGCCCGTCAGCGCCAGCCAGGCGGTCCCGGCCGCGGCGGCGGCGCGCGGGCGCCGGGCGGCCAGCAGACCGGCCGCGGCGAGGGCCGCGGCCGTCGTGGCCGCGTGCTGGGGCAGCCGGCCCAGCGGTGCCCGCGCGCGCTCGCGCCACCCGGGCCCGTGCAGGGCGTCCATGAGGACGTCGTCGGCGTTGCCGCGCTGCTGGCGCAGGCTGGCCAGGTCGTCGGCGGGGCGGACGGGGTGCACGGCCCCGTGCTCGCCGCGCACCAGCTCCCACCCGGCGTCCAGGACGCGCAGCGCCAGGTCGGCGTCCTCGCGGAAGGCGCGCGGGAAGCGCTCGTCGAAGCCGGCGACGGCCTCCAGCGCGGCGCGCCGGTAGGCCATGTCGGCGGTGATCCACGCGGCGTCCGCCAGGCCGGCGGTGCCGCGCTCCCAGTCGGTGGGCCGCCGGCCGGCGGGCAGCGGCACCTCGATCTGCCCCTGCACGGCGCCCGTGCGGGGCCCGGCGGCGTCCAGGTCGTCCTGCAGCGCCCGCGACCACCCCGCGGGCAGCAGCACGTCGTCGTCGACGAAGGCGACCCACGCGGTGCGGGTGCGCCGCCAGCCGGCGTTGCGGGCCGCGGCGGGCCCGCGCCCGCCGGAGCGGACCACCCGCAGCGGCAGCGCCGCGCGCACCTCCTCGGCCACCTCCAGCGGCGCGCTCCCGCGCCGGTCGTCGACGACGACCACGAGCTCGGGCCGCGGACCCTCCTGCGCGGCCAGGGACCGCAGCAGGACGTCCAGGCTCGGCCGTCCCACCGTGGGGACGACGACGGACCAGGCGCTCTCGCGGCTCACCGCGTGAACGTGCTGCGGCGCACCAGGTGCGGGCCGAGCACGAGGACGTCGACGGGAGCGGACCCGAACAGCTCCAGCGCGTCGCGCGGGTCGTCGACCATGGGGCGGCCGGCGGTGTTCAGGCTGGTGTTGACCACCACGGGCAGCCCGGTGCGCTGCTCGAAGGCGCGCAGCAGGGCCGCCACGCGCGGGGTGCGCTCGTCGTCGATCGTCTGGATGCGGGCGGTGCCGTCCACGTGCGTGACGGCCGGGATCCGGTCCTTCCACTCCTGCGCGACGTCGTGCACGAAGAGCATGTACGGGCTGGGGAACGGCCCGCCGGAGAAGATGTCGCGGGCGCGCTCGGACAGCACCATGGGCGCCACGGGGCGGAACTGCTCGCGGCCCTTGACGTCGTTGAGGCGCTCGAGGTTCTCCTTCTTCCCCGGGTGCGCCATCAGCGAGCGGTGGCCCAGGGCGCGCGGGCCGAACTCGGCGCGGCCGTCGAACCAGGCCACGACGCCGTCGGCGGCCAGGACGTCGGCGACCTCGCCGGCCAGGTCCGCGGGCGTCGTGTAGGTCACCCGCGCCCGGTCCAGCCAGCCGGCCAGCTCCTCGTCGCTCCAGGAGCGGCCCAGCGCCGCGCTCGTCATCGGCTCCAGCGTCTCGCCGGCGTCGGCGGCCAGCTGCAGGGCAGCGCCCAGCGCCGTGCCCGAGTCGCCCGCGGCGGGCTGCACGAAGACCTCCTCGAACGGCGACTCGCGCCAGATCCGGGAGTTGGCCACGCAGTTCAGCGCGGTGCCGCCGGCCATCGTCAGGACCCGCTCGCCGGTGCGCTCGTGCAGCCAGCGCGCCACGTCGACGAGGGTGCGCTCGAGCACCTCCTGCACCGAGGCGGCCAGGTCGGCGTGGACGGTGTCGGTGCGCGGGTCCCACTGCTCGCCGTCCAGCAGGCGCGGCGCCCAGCGCGACCAGTCGGGCGAGCGGGCGACGAACCCGCCGTCGCCGGTGGCGTGGACGAACTCCTCCAGCTCGTCGGCGAAGCGCGGCTTGCCGTAGCTGGCCAGCGCCATGACCTTGTACTCGTCGGAGGAGTGCAGGAAGCCCAGGTGGCTGGTCAACGTCTCGTACAGCAGGCCCAGGGAGTCCGGCAGGCGCTGCTCGTGCAGCACCTCCAGGGACCCGCCGCGGTAGCGGCCGGCCAGGGAGGACACGTGCTCGCCGCGGCCGTCGACCGTCAGCACCGCCGAGGAGCCGGCGCGCGCGGCCTCGGGGGAGGCCAGCGCGGCGGAGGCGGCGTGCGCGACGTGGTGCGGCACGAAGCGCACCTTGGCGCGGTCGATGCCGAAGGCCGTCTCGACCGCCTCGGGGGCGCGCTCGGCGTAGCGGGTGCGGATGGCGTCGTCCGGGTCGCCCAGGTCCAGCTCGGAGGACGGCAGCACCAGGCGCGGGTCGTAGGAGTAGCCGACGACGTCGACGTCCTCGGGGCGCAGCCCGGCGATGGCCAGGCAGTGCTTCACGGCCAGCTCCGGCAGCTCCCACGTGGAGTACGGCACGGGCCGCTTGCCGTGCTTGCGGCGGCTGAAGCGCTCCTCCTCGGCGGCGGCGACGGTCCGCCCGTCGACGACCAGCGCGGCCGCGGGGTCGTGGAAGACGGCGTTGATCCCGAGCACTCGCATGAGCGGCCCTTCGGTAGGACTGGAGGCGCCCGCTGGTCTGGAGCGTCGTGGAAGGACGGAGCGCGGGCGCGCTGACGATCACGGCCCGGTCGAGCCGTAGGCTGCCAGAGCCGGGGGGCGGTCGCCCGCCGGAGCGCCCCCGGCGTGTCGGAGCGGGCCGGTGCGCCCGGGGCGCCGGCCGGGGCGCGGGCACGAGCGGGGAGGACGCCGGTGGGCCGGGTGTGGACGGTGCCGAACGCGCTGAGCGCCCTGCGCCTGCTGCTGGTGCCCGTCTTCGCGGTGCTCGTCGTGCGCGGCGAGGACGGCTGGGCGCTGCTGGTGCTCGTGGTCAGCGGGGTCAGCGACTACCTGGACGGCGCGCTGGCCCGCCGCTGGGACCAGGTGACCCCGCTGGGGCAGCTGCTGGACCCCTTCGCCGACCGGCTCTACATCTTCGCCACCCTCATCGGCCTGGCCCTGCGCGACCTCGTGCCGTGGTGGCTGGTGGCGGTGCTCGTGGCCCGCGACGTCGTCATGACCGCGACGCTGCCGGTGCTGGCCCGGCTGGGGCACGGTCCGCTGCCGGTGCACTTCCTGGGCAAGGCGGGCACCTTCTGCCTGCTGTACGCCTTCCCGCTGCTGCTGCTGGGCGAGCTGGTGCCGGCGCTGTCGGCGCTCGCCGGTGCGCTCGGCTGGGCCTTCGCGCTGTGGGGCGCGGGCCTGTACTGGTGGGCCGGCGGCCTGTACCTGGTGCAGGTGGCGCGGCTGCGGCGGGCGGCGGCCGCCCGCCCCGCGGCGGGGGCGGGCGCGTGAGCGGGGGCGAGCGCCCCGGTGACCGGCCCCGCGGGGGTGCCGGCCGGCGGCCCGACGCCAGCATGAGCCTGATCACCGAGCTCGTGCAGCGGCCCCTGGACCCCGGGTACGCCGAGGCCGCCCGCCGGCGCGGCGGGGCTGCCCGCCCCGCGGCCGGCCGGGCCGCCACGCTGCTGGCGCTGGCGCTGGTGGGCGCCGTCCTGGCGGTGGCCGCCGTGCGCGCCGACGAGCGCGCCCCGGCCGCCGACCGCGGCCGCCAGGAGCTGCTGGCGCGGGTGGAGGCGGGCACGGCGCGCGCCGACGAGCTGGCCGGGCGGGCCGCGCAGCTGCGCGCGGGCAACGCCCGCCTGCAGGAGCGGCTGGGCGGGGCCGCGGCCTCGGCGGCCGCCGCGCGCGCCGACGAGCTGGCGGTGGCCGCGGGCGCCGTGGCCGTCACGGGCCCCGGGGTGCGGGTCGTCCTGTCCGACGCCCCGCCGGACGCGACGACCGGCACGGGCGAGCGGGTCGTCGACCGCGACCTGCAGGTCGTCGTCAACGGCCTGTGGCTGGCCGGGGCGGAGGCCGTGGCCGTGGACGGGGTGCGGCTGACGTCGCTGTCGTCGATCCGCGCGGCCGGCGAGGCCGTCCTCGTGGACTACCGGCCGCTGACCCCGCCGTACGCGGTGGAGGCGGTCGGCGGCGACCTGCAGACCGGGCTGGCCACGACGGTCGCCGGCCGCTACCTGCAGGCGCTGCGCGACAACTACGGGCTGGGCGCCGAGGTGGAGGCGGTGGACGAGCTGCTGCTGCCGGCCGCGGGCCGCCTGGACCTGCGGGTAGCGTCGGCGCCGTGATCGCCGCGGTCGGGCTCCTCGTCGGCGTCGTCGCCGGCGTGCTGCTGCAGCCGGAGGTGCCGCTGTGGCTGCAGCCGTACCTGCCGATCGCCGTGGTGGCGGCCCTGGACGCCGTCTTCGGCGGCCTGCGCGCCGTCCTGGACGGCATCTTCGACGACCGGGTCTTCGTCGTCTCCTTCGTCGCCAACACCGTCGTGGCCGCGCTCATCGTCTACCTGGGCGACCAGCTGGGCGTGGGCTCGCAGCTGTCCACGGGCGTCGTGGTGGTGCTGGGGGTGCGGATCTTCTCCAACGCCGCCGCGATCCGCCGGCATCTGCTGAAGGCGTGAGCGGGGACGGGCGCCCCGCGCCGGCTCCGGGGGCGTGGCGGGCGCTGGGGCGCGCGGCGGTCCCGCGCGCCACCCGCGGTCAGCTGCTGGCCGGGCTGCTGTGCGCGGTCCTGGGCTTCGGCGTGGTCGCGCAGGTGCGCCAGACGCAGGTGGCGGGGCTGGAGGACCTGCGCGAGGCGGACCTCGTGCGGATCCTCGACGACACCACGGGGCGCGCCGACCGGCTCGCCGAGGAGGTGCGCGCCCTGGAGCAGACGCGGCGGGAGCTGACCGAGGGCGGCGACTCGGCGCGCGCGGCCGAGCGCGCGGCGCAGGAGCGGGCCACGGCGTACGGGCTGCTGGCGGGGACGCTGCCGGCCTCGGGGCCGGGGATCGTGGCCACGGTCACCGACCCGGCGGGGGCGGTGACCGGCACGACGCTGCTGTCGGCGGTGCAGGAGCTGCGCGACGCGGGTGCCGAGGCCGTGCAGGTCGGCTCCACGCGCGTGGTGGCGAGCACGGCGTTCGCCGACGCCCCCGGCGGGGCGGGCGCCGGCGTCCTGGTCGGCGGCGCCCTGGAGCAGCCGCCGTACGTGGTGCGGGCGGTGGGCGCGCCGGACACGCTGGCCACGGCCCTGGACATCCCCGGCGGGGTGCGCGAGACGCTGCGCCAGCTGGGCGCCGAGCTGGACGTGAGCACCGGCGACGAGGTCGTGATCAGCGCCTTGCACGCCGTCTCGGAGCCTCAGTACGCTCGCCCGGCCCGCTGAGCGGCGGGCGGGGGAGCGCCCCCGCCGCCCCGCTCCGCCCGACCCCTGGAGGGACCCGCATGGCGTCCGACGTGCCCGCCGAGCTGCGCTACACCACCGAGCACGAGTGGGTGCGCGTGGAGGAGGACGGGACCCTGCGGGTCGGGGTGACCGACCACGCCCAGGACGCCCTCGGGGACGTCGTCTACGTCTCGCTGCCGGCCGAGGGCGAGACGGTCGCGGCGGGCGCGGCGTGCGGGGAGGTGGAGTCCACCAAGAGCGTCAGCGACATCACGGCGCCGGTGGCCGGCACCGTCCTGGCGCACAACCCCGGTCTGGAGACCCGTCCGGACCTCGTCAACGCCGACCCGTACGGCGAGGGCTGGATGTTCACCCTGCGCGCGGACGACCCCTCGGCCCTGGAGGGCCTGCTCGACGCGGAGGGCTACCGGGCGCACACGGGTTGACGCCCGCCCGGCTAGGGTGGCGAGCGTGATCGTGCGGCTGCGGTCAGTGCTCCATCAGCGCGTCGAGAGGTGGTGCGATGTCCACGGGCCAGACCAGCGGTGAGCCCGCGGGGGACGGGCGTCCGCAGCGGGTCCCGGACCCGGCGGAGGAGCGTCCCACCGATTCGACGATGTCCTTCTCGGGCCTCGTCGTCCCCGAGGTGCACGAGGCGCCGGCCGAGGGGGGCCTGTCCGCCGACGACGCCGCCGCGATCGAGGCGCTGCCGGTGGGCTCGGCGCTGCTCATCGTGCGCCGCGGGCCCAGCAGCGGCTCGCGCTTCCTGCTGGACGCCGACCGCACCACCGCCGGGCGGCACGAGTCCAGCGACATCTTCCTGGACGACGTGACGGTCTCGCGCAAGCACGCGGAGTTCGTGCGCGCCCCCGACGCGCGCACGGGCCCGGGCTTCCGGGTGCGCGACGTCGGCAGCCTGAACGGCACGTACGTCAACCGCGAGCGCATCGACGACGCCGTGCTGCGCACGGGCGACGAGGTGCAGGTCGGCAAGTACCGGATGGTCTACCACGCCAGCCCCCACGCGGCCGCGCCCGCGGGGGAGCAGGGGCCCGCGTGAGCGCGGCCCTCTCGCGCGCGGAGGCGGTGGACCCGGACCTGCCCCGCATGACCATCGGGGAGGTCATGGCGCTGCTGTCCTCCGACTACCCCGACGTGACCATCTCCAAGATCCGCTTCCTGGAGGAGCAGGGGCTGGTCGAGCCGCAGCGCACCCGCTCGGGGTACCGCAAGTTCTCCACCCGCGACGTGGAGCGGCTGCGCTACGTGCTGACCGCCCAGCGCGACCACTACCTGCCGCTGCGGGTCATCCGGGAGAACCTGGACGCCCTGGACCGCGGGCTGGAGCCGCCCGCCTCGCCCAGCGCGCACCCGGTGGCGCCCGAGGACACCGGGGTGCCGGGCACCCCGGGCCCGGACCGCTTCGACGGCCGCGCGGCCCGGTTGCGGCTGACGCGCGCGGAGCTGCTGCGCGACTCGGGCGTGGAGCCGGAGCTGCTGGAGGCCCTGGAGCAGTTCGGGGTGCTCGCCCCCGTGCCGGGCGGCCCCTGGTACGACGGGGAGGCGCTGGAGGTGCTGCGGGCGGCCGCCCAGCTGGCCTCGTACGGCATCGAGGCCCGTCACCTGCGGGTCTTCAAGTCGGCCGCGGACCGCGAGGTGGGGCTGGCCGAGCAGGTCGCGGCGCCCCTGCAGCGCCGCCGCGCCGACGCCGGCACGGGCCCGCGGCCGGAGCAGGTGGCCCGGGAGATCTCCGCCGCCTGCCTGCGCCTGCACGCCGCGCTCGTCGCGGGCGCGCTCGGGCGCATCACCGGCTGACGAGCGGGGTACGGTGCGGGAGTGCGCGCGCTCGATGTCATCGGCGTCCGGGTCGAGATGCCTTCCAACAACCCGATCGTGCTGCTGCGCGAGCGGGACGGCGACCGCTACCTGCCGATCTGGATCGGCGCCCCGGAGGCGAGCGCCATCGCCTTCGCCCAGCAGGGCGTGGTCCCGCCCCGCCCGCTGACCCACGACCTGCTCAAGGACGTCATCGAGGCCCTCGGCCGCAGCCTGACCGAGGTGCGCATCGTCGCGATGCGCGACAACGTGTACTTCGCCGAGCTGGTCTTCGACGGCGGCCTGAGCGTGAGCAGCCGCAGCAGCGACGCGATCGCGCTGGCCCTGCGGGTCGGCTGCCCCATCGTGGGGGCCGAGGAGGTCCTGGACTCGGGGGGCGTCCCGGTGCCCGACGAGGACGAGGACGAGGTGGAGAAGTTCCGCGAGTTCCTGGACCAGATCAGTCCCGAGGACTTCGAGTCCGACCAGGGTGAGCGCTGAGACGCGCCGCGCGCCTCGTTGACGCTCCGGGGGTGCCGCTCTACGGTCGGTACGCAGACATGACGAGGAGGCCGGCGTGAGCAGTGGCGGCGATGCGTTCGCGGGGTCGTCGGGCAGGGTGCCACCCGTCCGCGCCCAGGGTCTGCTGTTCGCGGAGGACCTGCCGGACCTCGACGAGGAGGTCGGCTACCGCGGGCAGACCGCGTGCAAGGCGGCCGGCATCACCTACCGGCAGCTGGACTACTGGGCCCGCACCGGCCTCGTGGAGCCCAGCGTGCGCGGGGCCACCGGCTCCGGCTCGCAGCGGCTGTACGGCTTCCGCGACATCCTCGTGCTCAAGGTCGTCAAGCGGCTGCTGGACACCGGGGTGTCCCTGCACCAGATCCGCACCGCGGTGGTCCACCTGCGCGAGCGCGGTGTGGAGGACCTGGCGCAGATCACGCTCATGAGCGACGGCGCCAGCGTGTACGAGTGCACCTCCGCCGACGAGGTCATCGACCTCGTGCAGGGCGGTCAGGGCGTCTTCGGCATCGCCGTGGGGCGCGTGTGGCGCGAGGTGGAGGGCGAGCTGGCCTCCCTGCCCAGCGAGCGCCCCGCCGAGCGCGTGGAGCCGGGCACGGCCGCGATGGTCCTGGCCGACGAGCTGTCCGCCCGCCGCCGCGCCCGCGAGGCCGGCTGACCCACCCCCTCCCGACCCGTCCCCACGACTCCTGGCGCGGTCTCCACCCCTCCTCGGGCGAGGAGGGGTGGAGACGCGCCAGGAGTCGTTCCGAGCGGTCCCGTCCGCGGTCGGGTCAGTCGAGGAGGTGGCGCAGCGGCATCGCCTGCACCGCGAAGGGGTCGACGACCCAGTCGTGGCTCTCCGGCAGCCACACCACGGCCGCCAGCAGCGAGTCGGCCCACGTGCCCAGCAGGACCTCCAGGTCGACGCGCCAGCCGTGCTGGTAGCCGTCGCGGGCCTCCACCAGCGCCAGGTGCTCGACCACGGTGGCCGTCCCGCCCAGGCGGACGGCCACGAGCTCCTCGTCGCGGGCGAACAGCGGCAGCAGGCCCGGCGGCGTGCCGGGCCCGACACCGGTGCCCGCGGAGCGCTCCAGCGCGTCGGCCAGGCGCAGCGGCACCCAGCCGCCGGGGCCGACGGTGGGCGAGGAGGAGCGGTAGCGGGTGCGCACGGCCTCCACGCCGTCCACGCGCCGCCACCAGGCGCGCGCGCCGGCGGGCACGCGCAGGCCGGTGCGCTCGGTGACGGCGTCCAGCTCGGCCTCGGTGACGCCGGGGCGCAGCCGCCCGGCGATGTCGGCTCCCACCCGCGTCCACTGGGCGCGCAGCCGGTCCAGCAGCGCCCCCACCCGCGCGTCGGCGGGGTCGACCGGGTCGACGGGGTCCACGGGGTCGACCGCCGGGGGAGCCGGTGAGGGTTCCACGAGCGCCGGGACGCTGCGGGAGGGGCGCACGACGCGCCGCCTTCCGCCGGTGGCGGACGAGTGCACACGACCTCCTCGGGCGGTTCCGGTCCTCATCATCGTCGTCCGCGGCGATCTTCGCCAACCCGTCCGCGGCGCGCGGCGGCGGGGCCCGGCGAGGCCCGGCGAGGAGTGTCAGCGGGGGGTCAGGACGCGGTCCAGGACCGCGTCGAACTGCTCCAGGAGACCGCGGGCCCCGGCCCCGCGCAGCGCGGACAGCGGCACGCCGGCGCCCTGCGACTGCGGGACGGCGACGCGGTCGGGCACCGGCGGCAGCAGCAGGTCGCCGACCAGGGTCCGCAGCTCCTCCAGGCGGAAGCGCTGCTCGACCGAGCGCGGCTGGTAGCGGTTGACCAGGACGCCCACCGGCCGCGGGCCCGAGCGCAGCCGGCGCACCTCGCGCAGCGTGCGGTCGACGGCGGCCACGGAGAACCGGCTGGCGTCGGAGACGACGAGGACGGTGTCGGAGGCCGCCCACGCCGAGCGGGTCAGGCCGTTGAGGGAGGGCGGGCAGTCCAGCAGGGCGAGGGCGTGGTCGTCGACCTTGCGCAGCGCCCGGCGCAGCTGGCCGAGGGTCTCCGGGTCCGGCTCGGGGGTGTCGTGGCGCGCGGACTCGTCGGAGCCGGTGAGGACGTCGAGCAGGCCGGGGTGGTCGGCCACCCAGCCGCTGGGGGCCACGGCGGCCTCGGCGATGCGCCGCTTGGGGCGGTCGAGGACGTCGGCGACGTCGTGGGCGCGGCTGGCGCGCACGTCCAGGCCGGTGGTGGCGTCGGCCTGCGGGTCCAGGTCCACCACGAGGGTGCTGACGTCGCGGCGCACGGCCGCGGCGGCCAGGCCCAGCACGGCGGAGGTCTTGCCGACGCCGCCCTTGGCGCTGCAGACGGCGAGGGTGATCACCGGGCGGACCCTAGCGCCTGCGGCGGCGCGCCGGGCCCGGGACGGCCGCGGGGGCGCGCGTGTCGCCCGGCGGTCGCTAGGCTGGGCACCGGCCGTCTCACCCCGCGCGGGAGAGACCCCGGCGCCCACCGCGGCGACCGGGGCGCCGAAGGGGCAACTTCCCCGGAACCTCTCAGGCCGAAGGACCGCGCGGAGCAGGCCGCTCTGGAGGGCGTGCGCCCGACAGACGGGGAGGTCCTCCCGCCCGCGACCTCCGGAGAGCCCCGTGACCACCGCCACGCCGCCCGCCCCGTCCACCACCGCGCCGACGACCGCTGCGGCCACCGCCGCCGCCGCGCGGCCCGCCCCCGTGCTGCCGCCGGTGCCCTTCAGCGCCCGCCACACCGGCCCCGACGCCGCCGAGCGCGCCCGCATGCTGCAGGTGCTGGGCCTGGCCTCCACCGACGAGCTCGTCGAGCGCGCCGTGCCCGCGGACATCCGCGACGAGGCCCTGGACCTGCCGCCGGCCCTGGACGAGGCGGCCGTGACCGCCGCCCTGCGCGAGCTGGCGGGCCGCAACCGCGTCGTGCCCTCGATGATCGGGCTGGGCTACCACGGCACCCGCACCCCGGCGGTGGTGCGCCGCAACGTCCTGGAGAACCCCGCCTGGTACACCGCGTACACGCCGTACCAGCCGGAGATCTCCCAGGGCCGGCTGGAGGCCCTGCTGAACTTCCAGACGGCCGTGGCCGACCTGACCGGTCTGGACGTGGCCAACGCCTCCCTGCTGGACGAGGGCACCGCCGCCGCCGAGGCGATGACGCTGGCCCGGCGCACCTCGAAGGCCCCCGCGGACGCGGTGTTCGCCGTGGACGCGGACGTGCTGCCGCAGACGCTGGACGTGCTGCGCACCCGCGCCGAGCCGCTGGGCCTGGAGCTGGCCGTCGTCCACCTGGACGGCGAGGACGGCGCCGGCGGCGACCCGCTGGCCGCGCTGGGCGAGCGTCCCGTCTTCGGGGTCCTGGCGCAGTACCCGGGCACCTCGGGCGCGGTGCGCGACCTGCGGCCCGTCGTCGAGGCCGCCCACGCCCGCGGGGCGCTCGCGGTGGTCGCGGCCGACCTGCTGGGCCTGGCGCTGCTGACCTCCCCCGGTGAGGCGGGCGCCGACGTGGCCGTCGGCTCCAGCCAGCGCTTCGGGGTGCCCATGTTCGCCGGCGGCCCGCACGCGGCGTACATGGCGGTGCGCCGCGGGCTGGAGCGCTCGCTGCCCGGCCGCCTGGTGGGCGTGTCGGTGGACGCCGACGGCGCCCCCGCCTACCGGCTGGCGCTGCAGACCCGCGAGCAGCACATCCGCCGCGACCGCGCGACGAGCAACATCTGCACCGCGCAGGTCCTGCTGGCCGTGATGGCCGGCTGCTACGCCGTCTGGCACGGCCCGGAGGGGCTGCGCACGATCGCCGCGCAGGTCGCCGCCCGCGCGGCCGGGCTGGCCGCGCGGCTGCGCGCCGCCGGCGTGGAGGTCGTGCACGACGCCTTCTTCGACACCGTCCTGGCCCGGGTGCCCGGGCGCGCCGACGAGGTGGTGGCCCGCGCCCTGGCGGCGGGGGTGAACCTGCGCCGCGCCGACGCCGACCACGTCGGCCTGACGTGCGACGAGACGACCACCGACGAGCACGTGGCGGCCGCCCTGGCCGGGTTCGGCATCGACGCGGGCGGCCCCGCCGAGGCCCCCGGCGCGCCCGCCGGCGCGCCCGCCGACGCGCCCGCCGACGCTCTGCCGGACGCGCTGCGCCGCACCTCGCCGTTCCTGACCCACCCGGTGTTCTCCGCGCACCGCTCGGAGACGGCGGTGCTGCGCTACCTGCGCCGGCTGTCCGACGCCGACTACGCGCTGGACCGCGGCATGATCCCGCTGGGCTCGTGCACGATGAAGCTGAACGCGACCACCGAGCTGGAGCCGGTCTCCTGGCCGGAGTTCGCCGACCTGCACCCCTTCGCCCCGGCCGACCAGCTGGCCGGCACCACCGCGCTGGTGGAGGACCTGGAGCGGATGCTCGCGGAGGTCACCGGCTACGACGCGGTGTCCGTGCAGCCCAACGCCGGCTCCCAGGGCGAGTTCGCCGGGCTGCTGGCGATCCGCGGCTACCACCGCGCCCGCGGCGAGGACCACCGCCGGGTGTGCCTGATCCCCAGCTCCGCGCACGGCACCAACGCGGCCAGCGCCGTGATGGCCGGGCTGAAGGTCGTCGTCGTGGCCTGCGACGGCAACGGCGACGTGGACCTGGACGACCTGCGCGCCAAGACCGCCGAGCACGCCGACGACCTGGCCGCGCTGATGATCACCTACCCCTCGACGCACGGCGTGTACGAGGAGGCCGTGCGCGAGGTGTGCGCGCTCGTGCACGACGCGGGCGGGCAGGTGTACGTGGACGGGGCGAACCTCAACGCCCTCGTCGGGCTGGCGCGCCCGGGCCGCTTCGGCGCGGACGTGTCGCACCTGAACCTGCACAAGACGTTCTGCATCCCGCACGGCGGCGGCGGCCCGGGCGTCGGGCCGGTCGCGGTGCGCGCGCACCTGGCCGAGCACCTGCCGCGCGCGGTGGCCTCGGCGCCGAACGGCTCGGCGGGGATCCTGCCGATCTCCTGGGCGTACCTGCGCCTCATGGGCCCCGAGGGCCTGCGGGAGGCGACGGTGCAGGCCGTCCTGTCCGCCAACTACGTGGCCGCGCGGCTGCAGGAGGCGTTCCCGGTGCTGTACCGGGGCCCGCGCGGGCTCGTGGCCCACGAGTGCGTCCTGGACCTGCGCCCGACGACGAAGGCGACGGGCGTGACCGTCGAGGACGTCGCCAAGCGGCTCGTCGACTACGGCTTCCACGCGCCGACGATGTCGTTCCCGGTGGCCGGCACGCTCATGGTCGAGCCCACCGAGAGCGAGGACCTGGCGGAGATCGACCGGTTCTGCGACGCGGTGCTCGCCATCGCCGCCGAGGTCCGCGACGTCGAGCGCGGCCGCTGGCCGGTCGCGGAGTCCCCGCTGCGCCAGGCCCCGCACACGGCGGCCTCGCTGGTGGGGGAGTGGGACCACCCGTACACGCGCGCCGAGGCCGTCTACCCCGGCGGCACCGACCCGCGGGCGAAGTACTGGCCGCCGGTGCGGCGCATCGACGGTGCCGCGGGCGACCGCAACCTCGTCTGCTCCTGCCCGCCGCTGGAGGAGCTCGCCGAGGGCTGAGCGCGTGGACGCGCCCCTGGCCGCCCTGCTCGTCGTGAGCGCCCTGCACGCGGGGTTCCAGGCCGTGGTGACCGTGGTGGTCTACCCGGCGCTGGCCGACCTCGCGCGCTCGGCCGTGGCGGACCGGGCGGCCTGGGCGGTGGCGCACACCGCGCACTCGCGGCGGACCACCGTCCTCGTGGCGCCGCTGTACCTGGCGCTGCTCGCGGTGTGGGGGTGGGTGCTGCTCGCCGTCCTGCCGTCCACCGGGCCGACGCCCGCGCTGGCGGTGGCGGGCGCCGGCACCGCGCTGGCGGGCGGGACCACGGCGCTGGTGGCCGCCCGCCTGCACGTGCGGCTGGGGCGCGAGGGCCCGCGGCCGCAGCTGGTGGCGGCGCTGCTGCGCGCGGACCGGGTGCGCTGCGCCGGCGCGCTCCTCGCGCTGGCGGGCGCGGTGGCCGTGGGTAGTGTCGCGCCATGACCTCCGCGATCGACCTGCACGGCGACCCGCACGTCCAGCGCTACCTCGAGACGGACGGCGAGGACGGGTACGTCTGGCGCAACGGCACGACCATCCTGATCCTCTTCACGAAGGGCCGGAAGTCCGGCGAGCAGCGCTCGCACGCCCTGATCTTCCGCGAGCACGAGGGCGCGTACCTCGTCGTCGCCTCCAAGGGCGGCGCCGAGGCGCCCCCCGCGTGGTTCCTCAACCTCGAGGCCGACCCCGAGGTCGAGGTGCAGGTGAAGGGCGAGCGGTTCCGCGCCCGCGCGCGGGTGGCCACGCCGGACGAGAAGCCGGTGATGTGGACGGAGATGGTCGAGGTGTGGCCCGACTACGAGGACTACCAGCGCAAGACGTCCCGGCAGATCCCCGTGGTCGTGCTGGAGCGCGTGGAGGGCTGAGACCCGCACGACGAGAGGCCCGGCCGGGGCGTTCCCCGGCCGGGCCTCTCGTCGTCGACGGGTGGGTCAGCGGCGCACGTCGATCGTCACGTCGGCGCTGGACGTCACCTGGAACCCCGCGTCGTCGCGCACCGTCAGGGTGCACGTGAACGCGTGGGTGCCCGGCGCGGTGGGCCGCGCCCGCAGCACCAGGTTGCCGTTCTGCCCGCGCGGGTAGTCGCGGTTGGTGGCCTGCTGCAGCGCGCCGGGGGCGAGCTCCAGCGCGAACGGCGCGCCGCCGCCGGCCGGGGTGCAGGTCAGCGCGATGCTCTTGCCGACCAGCGTGCCCTCGCCGCGGTTGCCGAACTGGAGGGCGAGCTGCACGGTCTGGTTCGCGTTGGCGCGGACGACGGCACCGTCGCGGACCTCCAGGTACGGCTGGGTGCGCGAGGTGCCCGGGGCGACGACGACGTCGAACGTCGTGGGGGTCGCGGAGTTGCCGGCGCTGTCCTTCAGCGTGCACGTGACGGTCGTCGTGCCGACGGGGAACAGGTCGGCCGGTGCCGGCGAGCACGTCGGGCGCAGCGCCCCCTCGCGGGTGTCGCCGGCCACGGGCAGCGCGTAGTCGACGCGGGCGCCGGCGGGGCTGGTGGCGGTGGCCGACACGGTCGAGCGCTGCGCGATGCGCGGGCCGAGGAAGTCGGCCGGCCGCGCCGGCAGCTTCGACGGGTCGACGATGCCCCAGTAGGCGGGGGTGGCGTTCAGGTCGTCGTCGAAGGGCAGCGGCTGCTCCCACGGCCGGGGCAGGGGCCACGTGCGCAGCCAGGTGCGCGCGTTGCTGATGCCCCAGAACGTCACCGACTCGATCGAGCCGGAGTGCTTGCGCAGCACCGCGAACAGGTCGCGGTAGTAGTAGCCGTTCTCCACGCCGGCGGCCACGTCGTCGTCCGTGGCGCGCCGCGGCGCCCCGGTGCTGCCGACGTCGGCGGACAGCATCTCGGTGGAGGTGCTGACGTCCAGCTCGGTGATGACCTGCAGCAGGGGCTTGCCCTTGTCCCGGCTCAGCCGCTCGAAGGCCGTGAGGGAGTCGTCCAGCCACTGCACGGGGCGGGCGAAGTCGACGTGCACCTGGTGCCCGACGCCGTCGATCGGCACGCCGCGGTCCAGCAGGGCGCCGACGAGCTCGACGTAGTCGGCGCGCTTCTCGGGCATCTCGGAGTTGTAGTCGTTGATGAACAGCTTCGCGTCGGGGAAGTACTGGTCCGCCAGGCGGAACGCCTGGTCGACGAACTCCTCGCCGAGCACCTGGAACCAGCGGCTGTCGCGCATGTCGTGCGGGTTGGCGTTGTCGCCGTCGTTGACGACCTCGTTGACGACGTCCCACGCCCAGATCGGGTAGTTCCCGTCGGGGTAGCGCTTCTCCATGTGGTCCGCGATGCCCTTGATGTGGGCCTCCATGCGGGCCTTGAGGATCGCCTGGTCCGCCGGGGAGTTCGTCAGCGGCGTGCCGTCGGGGCGCTGGAACACCCAGGCGGGGGTCTGCGAGTGCCAGACGAAGACGTGCCCGTACACCTTCGTGCCGGTGCGGTCGGCGAAGTCGAGCAGGGTGTCCAGGCGGCTGAAGTCGAAGGTGCCCTCCCTCGGCTGCACGACCTCGGGCTTGCCGTCGTTCTCGGGGGTGATGGCGTTGAAGTGCTTCTGCACCATCTGCGAGGCCCGGCCGACGGTCTCGCGCTGGTCGACGGCCACGCCGACGTGCTCGAACCCGGCCGAGCCGAGGACGTCCTTGAGGGCCGGCACGTCCTGCAGGGGGGTCTGGACGGCCCCGGTGAGCGCGAAGTCGTCGAGCAGGAACGACACCCCGACGGGCCCCTCGACGTACAGCTCCGCGCGGTCGAGCCGGGTGGCGAGGGTGTAGGAACCGCGCAGCTGGGTCCAGCCGTCGGCGGTGACCTGGCCCGTGGCGATGTTCGCGTAGGAGCTGCTGCCGTTGCGGTCGCTCTGCAGCGTCACGGTGAGGCCGGTGGGCTGCTGCCCGGGTGCCAGGCGCGCCCAGGCGGAGACCTGGACGGTGTCGCCGACGGTCAGGGCGCCGGTGACGTCGAGGCTCGGGCCGTGCCAGTTCTGGGTGCGGCCGGTGACGGACAGCGCGCCGCTGCCCTCCCGGCCGGCGCCGGCGACCTGCTGGACGCTCACGCCGGCGCCGCGCGGGCCCCAGCCCTGCAGCCCCGTGTCGAAGGTCGCGCTGAGGAGCGCTGGCGCCTCGGCGGTGGTGCTGGTGGTGCTCGCGACGCTGGTGGCCCCGGTCGGCAGGGGCGCGGCGAGCGCGAGCGGGGCGGTCAGGGCCAGGCCGGTCAGTCCGGTGAGGGCGGCCAGGGCGCAGGTGCCGCCCGTGCGCAGGAGTCGTGTCACGGTTCGTCGTCCCCTCGGGGTGGATCAGGTGGCGTCGTTGCTCGATCCGCCTTCCGGAATGCTTCCGGAAGGCAGCGGCAGTAGAACACCCCCCGCCGGGGGACGGCAAGCCCCCCGCACTCACCGGGTGGGACCGGGCGGTGCGGGGGGCGCCGCAGGTGCCGGTAGGGGGCCCGTCAGGCGGGGCCGTCGCTCCCGGCGGGGTACTCGCGCAGCGGCACCTCGCCGCGCTCCCACGCCGCCAGGACGGGCTCGACGATGCGCCAGCCCTCCTCCGCCTCCGCCGCGTGCGCGGACAGGCGGGTGTCGCCGGCCACCACGGCCAGCAGGAGCTGCCCGTAGGGGCCCGGGTCCTGCCGGGCCAGCTCGGTGTCCAGCTCGGCGCTCTCCAGGTCGAACGGGTCGCCGCTGCCGTTGAGCTGCACCCGCAGCGACAGCCGGTCGGGGTCCAGCTGCAGGCGCAGCTCGTTGGCCGGCGGTCGGGGCCCGGCGAAGACGGCGTGCGGCACGTCGCGGAAGCGGACGACGACCTCGCGGCGGTCGGCGCCCAGCGCCTTGCCGGTGCGCAGCCGGAACGGCACCCCCGACCAGCGCCAGGTGTCCACGTGCAGCACGACCTCGGCGTAGGTCTCGGTGCCGCGCGCGGGGTCGACGCCGGGGGCGTCGACGTAGGCGTCGACGTGCTCGCCGTCCACCGTCCCGGCCGTGTAGCGCGCCCGGACGGTGGACGTGCGCACGGCCTCGTCGTCCAGCGGGCGCACCGCGCGCAGCACGTCGACCTTGCGGGCGCTCAGCTCCGCGGGGCGCATCGACTGCGGCGGTTCCATCGCTACGTACGTCAGCAGCTGCAGCAGGTGGTTCTGCACCATGTCGCGCAGCGCCCCGGAGCGGTCGTAGTAGTTCGCCCGCGCCTGCGCGTCGACGGACTCGTCGAAGACGATGTCGACCCCGGCGACGTGGGTGGAGTTCCACACCGCCTCGAAGAACCGGTTGGCGAAGCGCAGGCCGAGCACGTTGAGCACGGTCTGCTTGGCCAGGAAGTGGTCCACGCGGAACGTGCGCTCCTCGGGGACCACGCGCGCCAGCGCGGCGTTCAGGCGCCGCGCGCCCTCGCCGTCCTGGCCGAACGGCTTCTCCACCACGACGCGCGTCGCGGCCGGCAGCTCGACCTCGGCCAGCGCCTCGACGACGGGCTCGAACAGCACGTGCGGCAGCGCCAGGTACACCACGACCGGGTCGTCCCCGGCGTCCGCGCCCCTGCCGGCGGTGGCCAGCTCCAGCGCCCGCGACAGGTCGGCCGGGTCGGTGACGTCCCCGCGCAGGTACTCCGCGGTCGCGGTCAGGGACGCCGGCGCGCCCTGGGGCAGGCGGCCGGGGACCGGTTCCGCCAGCCGCTCGCGGAAACCCGCGGTGTCCAGGTCGTCCTGGGCGACGCCGACGACGCGCACGCCGCCGGCCACGTCGTCGGCGATCTGCGCGAGCGCCGGGAGCAGGTAGCGGCGGGTCAGGTCCCCGGTGGCCCCGAGGAGGACGAACTGGGCGGTCACGCGGCACCTCCGGTGTGGCGGGCGATGTTGACGGCGGTGCTGACCAGGCCGATGTGGGAGAAGGCCTGCGGGAAGTTGCCGAGGAAGGCGCCCGTGCCGGCGTCGACCTGTTCGGGCAGCAGCCCGACGTGGTTGGTGCGCGCCAGCAGGGACTCGAACAGCTGGACGCCGTCGTCGAGGCGGCCGGAGTGCACGAGGTTGTCGGCCCACCAGAACGAGCACAGCAGGAAGGCGCCCTCGTCCCCGGCCAGGCCGTCGGGGCTCTCGTGCGGCAGGTAGCGGTAGACCAGGCCGTCGCCGGCGCCGAGCCGGTCCACGACGGCCTCCACGGTGCGCACCATGCGCGGGTCGGAGGCCTCCACGACGCGGCGCAGCGGCAGCGCGAGCAGGCTGGCGTCCAGGGTGTCCTCGCCCTCGCCGAGGTGCTCGGTGAAGTGGCCGCGCTCGCCGACGGCCTCGCGCAGCAGCGTCTCGCGCACGGTGGCGGCCAGGGTCCCGAACCGCTCCGCGTCGGCGTCGCGGCCGGTCAGCCGGGCCAACCGGGCGGTGCGGTCGGCGGCCACCTGGCACATCGCCACCGAGTAGGTGAACGGCCGGCCTGCGTCGCGGATCTCCCAGATGCCGTGGTCGGGGGTGCGCCAGTTCTCCTCGGCCGTCACCGCCAGGCCCCGCAGCCGCCCCCACAGCTCCTCGTCGACCTCGCCGCCGTGGTGGGCCCACTGCCAGGCGCAGTCGAGCACCTCGCCGTACACGTCGTGCTGGACCTGGTCGGCCGCCGCGTTGCCCCAGCGCACCGGCGCCGAGCCGCGGTAGCCGCGCAGGTGGGGGTCGGTGAACTCGTCCGCGGGCGCGGTGCCGTCCAGCGTGTAGAGCACCTTGGGCCGGTCCTGGCCGCGGAAGGCGGACAGCACCCAGCGCAGGAAGGCGCCCGACTCCTGCTCCAGGCCGATCCGGCGCAGCGCGTAGACGCTGTACGCGGCGTCGCGCACCCACGTGAAGCGGTAGTCCCAGTTGCGCTCGCCGCCGATCCCCTCCGGCAGCGAGGAGGTCGGCGCGGCCACCAGGGCGCCGTTCTCGTGGTGGTCGCACAGCTTGAGGGTGATGGCGCTGCGCACGACGTCCTCGGTGTACGGGCCCTCGTGGGCCACCTGCCGCGTCCACTCCCGCCAGCGCTCCGCCGTGCGCTCCAGCGCCGCGGCGACGTCGTCGACGGTGCGCAGCGCCGTGGGCCCGTCGGCCCAGCGCAGCACGAGGCCGACGGCCTCGCCGGCGCGCAGGCGCACGCGGCCCTCCAGCCGCTCCAGTCCCGGCACCGGCCGGGTCGTCGACAGGGTCAGGTCGCGCCCGCCGTGCGGCCAGCGCAGGGCGAGCTCGTCCGCGCCGGCCGACACCTCCACGCCGCCGCGCGCGCGCAGGGAGCTGCGCAGCTCGACCTCCCCGTCCAGCACGCGCACGAGCCGCACCAGCTCGCCGGTGCCGGTGGGGCCGCCCACGCGCGGCGGTCCCGCCAGCGGCAGGGCGTCCAGCACCTCCACGACGCCGTCGCGGCCCTCGTGGCGCGCGCGCAGCTCGGTGCGCACGACGGCCGTGCGCGGCAGGTACTCCTGCCGCACGGACACCAGGCCCTCCGGCTGCAGCAGCCAGCGGCCGCCGCGCTCGGCGTCCAGCAGGGAGACGAAGAAGCCGGGCCCGTCGAAGCGCGGCAGGCACAGCCAGTCGACGGTGGCGTCCGTCGCCACGAGGGCGGCGGTCGTGCCGTCGCCGATGAGGGCGTGGTCCTCGATGGCGGGGTAGTCGCGGGGCGGCGGGGTCGTCACGAGCGCCAGTGCTACCAGTCGCGTCCGCCGCCCGCACGGCGGGAGCGGTTGCCCCGCAACGTGTTCCGGAGCGAGCAGCCCCTGTCCCAACGACCGGGGAGCCCGCCGGGTTCCCCGCGGCGGGGCACCGGCGCGGGGGCGTGCGGGCGCCGCCGCGCGTGCCTACGCTCTGGGCGGGAGGTGGTCGGCGTGGAGTGGGTGGAGAGCCTGGCCGAGCAGACCTGGCTGCTGTGGATCGCCGCGGCCCTCGTGCTCGGCGTGCTGGAGGTGACCAGCCTCGACCTGGTCTTCATGATGCTCGCCGGCGGTGCCCTGGCCGGCTCGCTCAGCTCGGCGCTCGGGCTCGGCTACGTCGGTCAGGTCCTCGTCGCCGCGCTGGTCGCCGGGACCCTGGCGCTGACCGTGCGCCCGCTGCTGCTGCGCCGGTTGCGGATGCCCCCGACCGGCACCACCAACACCCCCGCGCTCGTCGGGCGTGCCGCCGTGACGCTCGAGCCCGTCAGCGTCCGCGGCGGGCTCGTCAAGCTCGTCGGCGAGACGTGGTCGGCGCGCACCGCCACCGCCGGCCAGCTGATCCCCGCCGGCGAGGACGTCGTCGTCGTCGCCATCGACGGGGCCACCGCCGTGGTGGGTCCCGTCACCCCGCCGCCCGAGCCCGCCCCGAACTCCCCGGAGGAGAACCGCTGATGGTCACGCTGATCGTCCTGGTCCTGGTCGTCCTGTTCGTGGCGGTGGTCGTCGCCCGGACGATCCGGATCGTCCCCCAGGCGACGGCCGTCATCGTCGAGCGCCTGGGCCGCTTCTCGCGCACGCTCGACGCCGGGCTGCACATCCTCATCCCGTTCATCGACAAGGTGCGCGCCACCGTCGACCTGCGCGAGCAGGTCGTCTCGTTCCCGCCGCAGACGGTCATCACCTCCGACAACCTCGTCGTCAGCATCGACACCGTCATCTACTACCAGCCCACCGACCCGAAGGCGGCGACCTACGAGATCGCCAACTTCATCCAGGGCATCGAGCAGCTGACGGTCACCACGCTGCGCAACGTGGTCGGCTCGCTGGACCTGGAGCAGACGCTGACCAGCCGCGACCAGATCAACGGCCAGCTGCGCGGCGTCCTCGACGACGCCACCGGCCGCTGGGGCATCCGCGTCAACCGCGTCGAGCTCAAGGCGATCGACCCGCCGGCCAGCGTGCAGGACTCGATGGAGAAGCAGATGCGCGCCGAGCGCGACCGCCGCGCCGCGATCCTCAACGCCGAGGGCCTCAAGCAGTCGCAGATCCTCACCGCCGAGGGCGAGAAGCAGTCGCAGATCCTGCGCGCCGAGGGCCAGGCGCAGGCCGCGATCCTGCGCTCGCAGGGCGAGGCGCGCGCCATCACGCAGGTCTTCGACGCCATCCACCGCGGCGACCCGGACCCGAAGCTGCTGGCCTACCAGTACCTGCAGACGCTGCCGCAGATCGCCCGCGGCGACGCCAACAAGGTGTGGATCGTGCCCAGCGAGCTCAACGACGCCCTCAAGGGCTTCGGGAGCATGTTCAGCGCCCACGGCGGCGCGGGCGACGGCCGGGCGGACGGGGCCGGCGGGAACGGCGCCACCTCCGCGCGACCGCGCCGCGCGGAGGGCCAGGTCCCGGTCAGCGACCTGGAGGAGCCGACCCTGGAGGACCCGGCCGAGGCCCTGCAGCGGGCCCGCGCCGAGGCCGCCGGTGCCACCCGCGAGGCGGACCACGCGACCCGCAGCACCGGGCAGGCGCCCGGCGCGTGAGCCGCCGCGGGCGGGGTAGGTGACCGCTGTGGTCACCACCCCGCCCGCACCCGGGACCCTCGAGCTGACGTTCGTCGGCACCGCCACCGTGCTCCTGCGGTGGGGGAGCCTGACGCTGCTGACCGACCCGAACTTCCTGCACCGCGGCCAGCGCGCCTGGCTGGGCCGCGGGCTGGTCAGCCGCCGCCTGACCGACCCCGCGCTGCGGGTGGACGAGCTGCCGCCACTCGACGGGATCGTCCTGTCGCACCTGCACGGCGACCACTTCGACCGGGTCGCCCGCCGCGGCCTGGACCGCTCGGTGCCGGTGGTGACCACCCCGCACGCGCAGCGCCGCCTCGCCGGGCTGCACGGCTTCCGCGACGTGACGGGCCTGCGCACCTGGGACGACCGCGTCCTGCGCTCCGGGACCGACGAGGTGCGCGTGACCGCCGCCCCGGGCCGGCACGCCCCCCGCGCGCTGGGGCGCCTGCTGCCGCCCGTCATGGGCAGCGTGCTGGAGTTCTCGGGCCCGGCCGCGGGCGGCGGCCGCCACCGGCTGACGGTCTACGTCACCGGCGACACCCTGGCGGTGCCCGAGCTGCGCGAGCTGCCCCGCCGCTACCCGGAGGTGGACGTCGCCGTGCTGCACCTGGGCGGCACGACGCTGCCCGGCGGGATCGTCGTGACCATGGACGCCGTGCAGGGCGCGGACGTGCTGGAGCTCGTCGCGCCCCGCGCGGCCGTCCCGGTCCACCACGACGACTACCCGGTGTTCCGCTCGCCGCTGGCCGACTTCCGCGCGGAGACGCAGCGGCGCGGCCTCGCCGACGTCGTGCGCTACGTGGCGCGCGGGGAGACGGCGACGTTCTCGCGCTCGTGACGCCGGCCGCCCAGGGCCTCGGCCACGGCGGTGCGGCGCAGCTCCTCGATCCGCTCCAGCTGGCTGTCGGCGCGCTGCACCAGCTGCTCCAGCAGCGCCCCGTCGAGCCGCTCGTCGCGGGGGGCCAGCACCTGCAGGGACCGCCAGCCGGCCGCCTTGCCCTCCACCCCCATGAGCAGGACCTCCAGGTCGAACACCGACCCCAGCGGTGAGCGGCGCACCACGCGGCCGTTGAGCTTGAGGCGGGACAGCTTCTCGGCGATCCGGGCCGCCACCTGGCGCAGGCGCTGGCGCTCGACGCCGAGCTCGCGCATGAGGCGGCGCAGGGTGCGGCGGTCCTCGGCGATCTCCGTCGCCAGCTCCGCGAGCACGTCCCCGGCGGGGGTGCCGCGGTGCGCGCGGGCGGCCGCGCGGAAGCGCGACAGGCCGGCGGCCGACCCGGCGAGGTGGTCGTTGAGGTAGATCGCCAGCAGCTCGCGGTCGTGCCGGGCCGGAGGGGTCGGCTCCCAGCGGCCGGGCGCCTCGTGCGCGGGCTGGTGGGCGGTCTGGTGGGCGGGCTCGTGGGTGGGCACGTCGTCCTCTCCGGCGGGGACCCGCGGGTCCGTGCCTGGTGGTGCTGTCCTCGACGCAGGGGTACCCCGCCGCGGCCGGGGCGAACCCCCGCGGCCGGCCCGGGGTGCCCGCGGCGGGGGGTTCGGCCACAGTGGTGGCCGTGGTGGAGCGCACGCCCGGTCCGGTGGACGTCGAGGTCGACGCGGAGGTCGACGCGCAGGTCGACCCCGTCGAGGACGGTGACCTGCCCGAGCGGGCGCCGGGGACCCGCCGGTGGCTGTTCGCCGACCAGCTGGGCCCGCACTTCCTCGACGGCCCGCGCCAGCCGGTCCTGCTGCTGGAGTCCACCGACGTCTTCCGCCGCGGCCGCTTCCACCGCCGCAAGGCGCACCTGATCCTGTCCGCGCTGCGCCACCGCGCCCGCGAGCTGGGCGAGCAGGCGGTCTACGTGCAGGCCCCCACGTACGCGCAGGGCCTGGCCGAGGCGGGCCTCGCCGCCGGCGACCTCAGCGTGTGCGATCCCACCTCCTACCCGGCCCGCCGGTTCGTGCGGCGCCTGGGCGCGCAGGTGCTGCGCTCGCGGGGGTTCGTCGTCTCCGAGCCGCAGTTCCGCCGGTGGGCCGACGGCCGCGGCCGTCGGCGGCTGCTGATGGAGGACTTCTACCGCGACGTGCGCCGCCACCACGGGCTGCTCCTGGACGCGGGCGGCGGGCCGGTGGGCGGCTCGTGGAACTACGACCACGACAACCGCTTCGGCCCGCCGAAGCGGGCCGAGCGCCTCGACGTGGCCGAGCCCTGGTACCCGGCCGAGGACGACGTGGACGCGCAGGTGCGCGAGGACCTGGACCGCTGGGAGCGCGACGGGGACGTGGAGTTCACCGGCGAGGACGGCCCCCGCCGCTTCGCGGTGACGCGCCGGGAGGCGCTGCGGGTGCTGCGGCACTTCCTGGAGCACCGGCTGGAGCAGTTCGGCACCTACGAGGACGCGATGCTGCGCGGCGACCCGTGGATGGCGCACTCGCTGCTGTCCGCGCCGCAGAACCTCGGCCTGCTCGATCCGCTGGAGGTCGCCCGCCGCGCCGAGGAGCACGGCCGCGCCCACGGCGTGCGGCTGGCCTCGGTGGAGGGGTTCGTGCGCCAGGTGGTCGGCTGGCGCTCGTGGACGTGGCACCTGCACTGGTACCTGGGGGAGGACTACAAGCGCTCCAACGCGCTGGGCGCGACCACGCCGCTGCCGCGCTGGTTCGCCGACCTGGACGCCGACGCCGTGGACGCCGCGTGCCTGTCGCACGTCCTGCGCGGGGTCCGCGAGGAGGGCTGGGTCCACCACGTGCCGCGGCTGATGGTGCTGGGCGGCTGGGGCCTGCAGCGCGGGTACCGGCCCGACGAGCTGGCCGACTGGTTCTGGCGCAACTTCGTCGACGGCTACGACTGGGTGATGACCACCAACGTCGTCGGCATGAGCCAGCACGCCGACGGCGGCGTGCTGGCCACCAAGCCGTACACGGCCGGCGGCGCCTACGTGGACCGGATGAGCGACTTCTGCCGCGGCTGCCGCTACGACCCGAAGGTCCGCGTCGGGGAGGACGCCTGCCCGTACACCGCGGGGTACTGGAACTTCCTGGCCACCCGGCGGCCACTGCTGGAGGGCAACCGGCGGATGTCCCAGGCCCTTCGCGGCCTGGACCGGCTGGCCGACCTGGACGGGGTGCTGGAGCAGGAGGCGCGACGTGGCGACGGACCACCCTGAGCCGGGGGAACGGGCCTCCCGCGGTCCGGGCGACGCGGACTTCGACCGGCTGGCCGCCGCCCGCTACGTCCTGCTGACGACCTTCCGCCGCGACGGCACGCCCGTGGCCACCCCCGTGTGGACGGTCGTGGACGGCGACCGGCTGCTCGTGCTCACCGGCGCCGCCAGCGGCAAGGTGAAGCGGCTGCGCCGCGAACCGCGGGTCCTGCTGGCGCCCTGCCGGGCGCGCGGGCAGCGCACCGGCCCGGACGTCGAGGGCCGCGCCCACCTGCTGCCGGCGGACGTGGGCCCCGCGGTGCTGCAGGGGCTGGCCGACCGGTACCGGCTGCAGTTCCACGCCCTGCGGCTGGGCGAGGGGCTGCTGCGGCGGCTGCGGCGCGCGCCCGCCCCGCAGGAGGCGTTCCTGGAGCTGCGGGTGACCGGCGGCGCCGGCTGAGCCCGCCCGCTCACCCCTCCAGCGCGGCCCGCTCGAGCCCGCGGGCTGCGGCCAGCAGCGGCAGCTCGGCCTCCGCGCCGGCCCGCACGCGCTCGTCCAGCGGCGGCTCGCCGTCCCAGGGCGCCAGCCGCGCGAGGAGGCGGCGGCCGCGGGCGCTGGCGCGCCACGTCCCCGCGACCTCGCCGTCGACGAGGACGGCACCGGGCGCCCCGACGGGCCGCCACAGCTGCCGCTGCCGCTCGCGGCCGGGGACGGTGAGGTCCCGGTCGCGCGCCTGCAGCCACGGGTCGCCCGGCGGCAGCAGCCGCACGCCGCGCGGGGACGGCGCGCCGTCCGGGAGGGCACCGGCGGCGAACGCCACCCGCTCCCGCCCGTCACCGCCGCGCACCCGCAGCTCCACCGCGTCCGCGGGCCACACCGCGCGCAGCGCCCGCGCGCTCGCGCCCAGGTAGGCGGCCACGTCGGCGACCGGCGCGGGTCCCAGCAGCGCCAGGTACCGGCGGACCAGCTCCTCCGTGCCCGAGGCCCGCTCCGGGGGGCCGGTGACCTCCGCCAGCAGGCGGAAGCGGGTGCCCCGCCCGGTGCGCACGAGCTCCGCCCCGCCGGCCAGCCCGGCCGCCTGCAGGAGCGCGCCGGACACGTGCCGCGCCCCGCACGGCGCGCAGTCGTGGCTGAGCGCCGCCGGCACCCGCCGCGTCACCCCGGCCGACAGCGCCGCCTTGTCCAGGCCGTCCCCGCCGGGCGCGGCCGCCGGCCCGCCCTCGGCCAGCACCTCGCGCACCGCGAGCGCGACGCGGGTGAACGCGCCCACGCCCAGGGCCGCCGCACCGGCGACCTGGGCCGGCACCCGCGCGGCCGCGTCGGCGTCGTCCAGCGGCCACGTCGCGGCGGCCAGCCGCGCCAGGTCCCCGCGCCGGTGCAGGGCCGGCGCGCCGCGCGCGCCCCAGACGAGCGCCAGCCCCCCGTCCACGGCGGCCCCGCGGACCGCCAGCGCGCTCGCGGCCGCCGGCGCCGGCACGTCCGCCACCCCGAGGGCGGTCACGGCGCAGGCGCTGCCGGCCCGGCCCGTCGCCGGGCGGTGCAGCTCCTGCGCCCGCCAGCGGTGCGCGAGGACCGCGCCCCGGTCCACGACCGGGGCGGGGGAGCCGGTGGTGCCCACCACCGCAGTGCAGCACCGCGGCGCGCCCCGGTCCAGGTCCGGGGCGGGTTCCCGGGCGGGTTCCCGGGCGGGTCCCGCGCGGGTCGCATCGCGTCGCGCGGGGGCCGGGGTTAGGGTCGGCCCGACGGGGGCGCAGGTGCCGCCGGTTGTGACGACGGGGGGTGCGCGTGGGGCTCAAGACCTTCCTCGAGGGCTGGCCGGTGTACCGGCAGATCACCGGGGACGACCCCCTGGGCCGCGGGGCGGCCACGCAGTCGGCGCGATCGCGCTCCCTGCAGCCGCGCACCGCCTCGGCCGACCGCGTCGCCAAGTCCGTGTGCCCGTACTGCGCCGTCGGCTGCGGCCAGCGCGTCTACGTCAAGGACGAGAAGGTCGTCCAGATCGAGGGCGACCCGGACAGCCCGCACTCGCGCGGGCGCCTGTGCCCGAAGGGCTCGGCCAGCGAGCAGCTCGTCAACGGCGACGCGCGCGTGACGACGGTCAAGTACCGCGCCCCGTACGCCACCGAGTGGAGCGACCTCGACCTCGACACGGCGATGGAGATGATCGTCGACCGCGTCCTGGACGCCCGCCGCCGCGGCTGGCAGGACACCGACGAGCAGGGCCGCCGGCTCAACCGCACGATGGGGATCGCCAGCCTGGGTGGCGCCACGCTGGACAACGAGGAGAACTACCTCATCAAGAAGCTGTTCACCGCCATGGGCGCCATCCAGGTGGAGAACCAGGCGCGCATTTGACACTCCGCCACGGTGCCCGGTCTGGGTGCCTCGTTCGGTCGCGGTGGGGCCACCGGTGACCAGCAGGACCTGATCAACTCGGACGTCATCGTCATCGAGGGATCGAACATGGCCGAGTGCCACCCCGTCGGCTTCCAGTGGGTCATGGAGGCCAAGGCGCGGGGGGCGAAGGTCATCCACGTGGACCCGCGGTTCACGCGCACCAGCGCCGTCGCGGACACGTACGTCCCGATCCGCTCGGGCACCGACATCGTGTTCCTGGGCGCCATCGTCAACCGCGTCCTGACGCAGGAGCGGGACTTCCGCGAGTACGTCCTGGCGTACACGAACGCCTCGTGGATCGTCAGCGAGGACTTCCAGGACACCGAGGACCTCGACGGCCTGTTCTCCGGCTTCGACGTGGAGACCCGCGCCTACGACACGAAGTCCTGGCAGTACGCCGGCTCGGAGGGCTCCGGCGACGAGGAGGAGGAGACCGAGCGCGACAGCGAGAGCGAGTCCTCCCAGCAGCTGGGTTCCGGCGGTGCCGCGGTCGAGCACCGCTCCATCCAGCGGGACGAGACCCTGCAGCACCCCCGCACGGTCTGGCAGGTCCTCAAGCGGCACTTCTCCCGCTACACCCCGGAGATGGTCGAGGAGGTCTGCGGCATCCCCACCGACCTGTTCGACGAGGTCGCCGAGGCGTGGATCTCCAACTCGGGCCGGGAGAAGACGGGCGCCCTGGTCTACAGCGTGGGCTGGACCCAGCGCGGCACGGGTGTGCAGTACATCCGCACCGGCGCCATCCTGCAGCTGCTGCTGGGCAACATGGGCCGCCCCGGCGGCGGGATCCTCGCCCTGCGCGGGCACGCCAGCATCCAGGGCTCCACCGACATCCCGACCCTGTACAACCTGCTGCCCGGCTACCTGCCGATGCCGCACGCGGAGAAGCACACCGACCTGGCCACCTACGTCGGGGAGATCCGCGGCGAGGGCCAGAAGGGCTTCTGGGGCAACGCGGAGTCCTACGCCGTCAGCCTGCTCAAGGCGTACTTCGGCGACGCCGCCACCGCGGACAACGACTACCTGTTCGACGAGCTGCCCCGCATCAACGCCGACCACGGCACCTACGGGCAGGTCATGGACATGATCGCCGGCGGGAAGATCTTCGGGTACTTCCTGCTGGGCCAGAACCCGGCCGTCGGCTCGGCCAACGGGCGCGCGCAGCGCCTGGGCATGGCGAACCTCGACTGGGTCGTCGTCCGCGACCTCGTGATGATCGAGAGCGCGACGTTCTGGAAGGACTCCCCGGAGATCGCCACGGGGGAGATCGTCCCCGAGGAGTGCCGCACCGAGGTCTTCTTCCTGCCCGCCGCCACGCACGTGGAGAAGGAGGGCACCTTCACCCAGACGCAGCGGCTGCTGCAGTGGCGGGAGAAGGCCGTGGAGTCCCCGGACGACGCCCGCAGCGAGCTGTGGTTCTTCTACCACCTGGGCCGGATGATGAGGGAGCGCCTGGCCGGCTCCACCGATCCGCGCGACCGGCTGCTGCTCGACGTCGCCTGGGACTACCCCCTGCACGGCGAGCGCGACGAGCCCGACGCCGAGGCCGTGCTGCGCGAGATCAACGGCTACGACCTCACCTCGGGGGAGCTGCTCGACGGGTTCGCGCAGATGAAGCCCGACGGCACCACCTCCGGCGGCTGCTGGATCTACTCCGGCGTCTACGCGGGCGGGGTCAACCAGGCCGCGCGCCGCAAGCCCGGGCGCGAGCAGTCCCTGCACGCGCACGAGTGGGGCTGGGCGTGGCCGATGAACCGGCGCGTGCTCTACAACCGCGCCTCGGCCGACCCGGACGGCAAGCCGTGGAGCGAGCGCAAGAAGCTCGTGTGGTGGGACGAGGTGCAGCAGCGCTGGACCGGCGACGACGTGCCCGACTTCGAGGTCACCAAACCGCCGTCGTACCGGCCGCCGGAGGGCGCCACCGGCGTGGAGGCCATCGCCGGCGACGACCCGTTCATCATGCAGTCCGACGGCAAGGGCTGGCTGTACGCGCCCAAGGGCGTCGTGGACGGTCCGCTGCCCACGCACTACGAGCCGGCCGAGTCGCCGTTCCGCAACAGCCTCTACACGCAGCAGCAGAACCCGGCGCGCGAGGTGTACACCAACCACCTCAACGAGGTGCACCCCAGCCCGCCGGAGAGCGGCAGCGAGGTCTACCCGTACGTGTGGTTCACCTCGCGCCTGACCGAGCACCACACCGCCGGCGGGATGAGCCGCTTCCTGCCGTACCTGGCGGAGCTGCAGCCGGCGCTGTTCATGGAGGTCTCCCCGGAGCTGGCCGCCGAGCGCGGTCTGGAGCACCTGGGCTGGGCGCACGTGGTCACCGCGCGCGCCGCGGTCGAGGCGCGCGTGCTGGTCACCGACCGGCTGACGCCGCTGAAGGTGCAGGACCGCCTCGTGCACCAGGTGTGGCTGCCGTACCACTGGGGACCGGGCGGGCTGACCACCGGCGACGTCGTCAACGACATCGCCCACCTGACGCTGGACCCCAACGTGCACATCCAGGAGTTCAAGGCCGGCACGTGCGACGTGCGCCCGGGCCGGCGCCCGCAGGGGCGCGCGAACCTCGACCTCGTCGACGCCTACCGGCGCCGCGCCGGGGTCACGATGGCCACGGGCAGCGTCGCGGTGACGAAGGAGCTGGTGGAGCCGGGCGGGCGCAGCCGCGTCGAGCAGGCCACCACCGGCGCCGTCGCGGTGGGCACGGGGGAGCGCACCGAGCACCTGGAGGAGGTCGTCTCCGTCCGGCACGAGGTGCGCTCGCGGCCCGGCGAGCCGGAGCAGCACGGCGCCCCGGTGCGCCTGCTGCGCCCCGGCGCCGGCCCCGGCGGCACCGGCGACGACGTGGACGGCAGTCCCGGTGAGGGGCCCGCGGCCGCCACCGGCGAGGAGGAGGAGCGGTAGTGGTCTCGCGCACCAGCCTGTACGGGCGGCTCGACGACGTCGCCGGCGATGCCGGGTACGCCGACCCGCCGCCGCGCAAGGGGTTCTTCACCGACACCTCCGTCTGCATCGGCTGCAAGGCCTGCGAGGTCGCCTGCAAGGAGTGGAACGCCGTCCCCGAGGACGGCATCGACCTGCTGGGGATGAGCTACGACAACACCGGCGGCCTGGGCGCGGACTCCTGGCGCGCGGTGGCGTTCGTCGAGCAGTCGCGCCCGATCGGGAACAAGAGCGCCCCCTTCGCGGGCACGCCGACGGGGCGCACCTCCACGGGCCTGCAGCAGGACGTCGTGTCCGCCGGTGTCGACGTCTTCGAGGAGGCCTCCCGGCTGGGCTCGGGCGTCGAGGGCGGGCAGCCGCTGGCCGACCGGGCGGTCGAGGCGGCCCGCGGGGCGGACACCTCCGGCAGCCGCGGTGCGCAGTTCCTGGGGATGCCCGGCATGACGGCGCCCGCGCCGGTGCCCGACCGCGAGGGCCGCCAGGACGTGCGCTGGCTGATGATGTCCAACGTCTGCAAGCACTGCACGCACGCCGCCTGCCTGGACGTGTGCCCCACGGGCGCGCTGTTCCGCACCGAGTTCTCCACCGTCGTGGTGCAGGACGACGTCTGCAACGGCTGCGGGTACTGCGTCTCGGCGTGCCCCTACGGCGTGATCGACAAGCGCGAGGGCGACGGCCGGGCCTGGAAGTGCACCCTGTGCTACGACCGGCTCAAGGACGACGAGACGCCCGCGTGCGCGAAGGCGTGCCCGACGGAGTCCATCCAGTACGGCGACCTCGACGAGCTGCGCGAGCGCGCCGAGAAGCGCCGGAAGCAGCTGCACGACGTCGGGGTCACCGAGGCGCGCCTGTACGGGGAGGACCCCGACGACGGCGTGGGCGGCGACGGCGCGTTCTTCCTCCTGCTCGACGAGCCGGAGGTGTACGGGCTGCCGCCGGACCCGGTGGTCACCACCCGCGACCTGCCCTCGATGTACAAGCACATGCTCGTCGCGGCCGGGGCGATGGTCCTGGGGGTCGCGGCCGCCGCGGCGGGCCGCCGGTGAGCGCGCAGCAGCGGTCCGCCACGGCGACCGAGCCCACGGGCGGCTACGCGGCCCGGATGTGGGAGGCCGGCATCGGCCACCGCGGCGGCGGGCGCAAGGGCAAGCGCGGCGACGTCAACGCCGTCGTGCCCGAGGCGGAGTTCGGCTCCTACTACGGCCGCGCCGTCCTCAAGCCGCCGACGTGGACGCACGAGATCGCCTACTACCTGTTCACCGGCGGCCTGGCCTCCGGGTGCTCGATGCTGGCGGCCGTCGCCGACGCGCGCGGGCACACCGCGGCCCGGCGCGGGCTGCGGATCACCTCGCTGGGCGCGGTCGGCGCCAGCGCGTACTTCCTCATCGTCGACCTCGGCCGCCCGGACCGCTTCTACAACATGCTGCGGATGGCGAAGATCACTTCGCCGATGTCCGTGGGCACGTGGATCCTGTCGGCCTTCGGGCCGCTGTGCGGGGTCGCGGCCGTCTCCGAGGCCGCGGACCTGCTGCCCCGCGAGGGCGCGGCCGGGGCGCTGCGCCGCCTGGTGCGCGCCGGGGGCAGCGCCGCCGGGGCCGGTGCCGCGCTCACCGCGCCGCTGCTGGCCACGTACACCGCCGTGCTGTTCGCGGACACCGCCGTGCCCAGCTGGCACGAGCCGTACCGCGAGCTGCCGTTCGTCTTCGGCGGCAGCGCCCTGGCCGCCGGTTCCGGCGCCGCCCTGGTGCTCGCACCGCCCGCGCAGACGGCCACCGCGGCCCGGCTGGCCGCCCTCGGCGCGACCGCGGAACTGGTGGCCGCGCACCGGATGGAGTCCGCGCACGGCATCGTCAGCGAGCCCTTCCACACCGGCCGACCCGCCCGGTTCCTCAGGGCCGCCCGCGCGCTGACCGTCGCGGGGGCGGCCGGCGCGGTGCTGGGCCGGCGCTCGCGCGTCGTGGCCGCGCTGTCCGGGGTGAGCCTCATGGCCGGCTCGCTGCTGACGCGCGTGGCGGTGTTCGAGGCGGGGGTCGCCTCCACGCTGGACCCCAAGTACGTCGTCGTCCCGCAGCGCGAGCGGCTGGCCGCCCGCGCCGGCTGAGGTGCGGCCGCCGGTCCGGACCGGCGGGGAGGAGTGACCGTGGCCTACAAGGGTCCCGACGACGTCGCGGTCGCGGCCGTCGCGGCGGGTGCGAAGAAGGCGTCGCTGCCGCTGCCGAAGATGCTCGTCGGCGGGTTCCTCGCCGGCGCCTACATCGCCTTCGCCGGGCTCATCGCCGTGGACACCACCGCGGGCCTGGACCCCGCGCTGTGGGGCGGGATCGTCACGCTGCTCAACGGGGCCGTGTTCACCCTCGGCCTGGTCCTCGTGCTCGTCGCGGGTGCCGAGCTGGTCACCGGGAACATGGCGCTGGTGCCGATGGCGGTGCTGCAGGGGCGCACCACCGTCGGCAAGCTCGCCGCCAACATCGCCGTGCTGCTGGTGGCCAACCTGCTCGGCGCGCTGTTCGTGGCCTACGTCCTGGCCGTCGCGACGGGGGTGGTCGGCGGGCCCGACGCGGCCGAGGGCACCACGGCCGCCGCCAACCACGAGCGGCTGGCCGGGCTGGCCACGACGAAGGCCGTGGGGGAGGAGCACCACGAGGTGTTCCTGCGCGCCGTGGGCTGCAACTGGCTGGTCTGCCTGGCGGTGTGGATGTCGCTGGCCGCCGAGGACGTGGCCGGCAAGGTGCTGGCGGTGTTCTTCCCCATCACCGCGTTCGTGGCCCTCGGGTTCGACCACGTCGTGGCCAACATGTTCTTCCTGCCCGCCGCGTGGTTCGCCGGCGTCCCCGGTTTCGGGTGGGGCGACATCCTGCTGAACTGGCTGTTCGCGCTGCTGGGCAACCTGGTGGGCGGCGGGGTTTTCGTCGGCCTGGCCTACTGGTTCCTGCACCTGCGCGGCCGCGAGCGCGAGGCTCCGCAGGCCGGGGCCTGAGCGGCCCGGCGGGTCCTCAGTCGCCGCAGGTGCACGGCGGGTCGTGGCGCGCCGCCGCCACCTGGCGGGCCTCCACCAGGAGCAGGAGACCGCCCACGCCCAGCGCCGCGGTCGCGGTCCCGCCCGCCAGCACCCACCCCAGCAGCGGCAGCGCCCAGCGCGCCCGCGCCAGGTCCGCGTCGTCGAGGGCCACCGTCCACGGGTCCGCCGTCGCGTTCGCGTCCCCGCGGGTGGTCACGGCCCGCCCGCCGTCCCGCCCCCCGTCCGGCTCGGAGACGGCGGTGACGCGGTGCAGGACCGGCCGGCCGCCCGTGTCGTAGGGGGCCGGCGGGCGGAACGCGACGACGTCCCCCACGCGCACGTCCGGACCCGCCAGCGGTGTCGTCACCACGAGGCTGCCCCGCGGGAAGGCCGGGGTCATCGACCCGGTGAGCACGGGGACGACCCGCGCGCCGAGGAGGTGGGCGGCGAGCACGAGCAGGGCCGGCAGCACGAGCACCGCCCAGCCCGTCCGCGCCCGGGCGCTCACGAGGTGGTCCGGTCGCGACCGGGGGGCGCCGCGGCGGCGGCCGACAGGGTGAGCGTCGTGACGGCCGTCGCGGTCCACCGCAGCCTCAGGTGCGCGCCGGTGCCCGGAGCCATCGCCGGCGTGGTCCACGCCTGCCCCGCCGCGGCGCTCGTCAGGGGCAGCACGGACCCCCCGCACGTCGCGGACACCGCGGTGGTGGTCCACGCCGTGGAGCACGCCTCGAGCTGCCCCCCGAGCGAGACCAGGGACGACGAGCGCAGCGTCAGGACGAGGGTCGTCGGGACGCTCGAGGTGTTCGTCACCGCCAGGTGCTCCGCGCTCAGGACGCCGGCGAGCGTCGAGGTGCTCCACGTCGCGCGGTCCGCGGAGACGCCGGGCCTCGCGGCGAACTCCGCGCTCAGGCGGGCGCTGGACACCGTCGAGGTGGTCGTGGCCGCCCCCTGCCACGCCCCGTGGGCGGGGAGCCCGGTGAGCACGACCACCACCGGAGCGCTCAGGAGCACTCCCACCCGGCGCACGCCGTCAGCCGTTCGTGCGGTCGCGCCCACCGACGAGCGTGCTCGTCACGCGGATCGACAGGGTCGACGACTCGGCCTGGACGCCCGAGGGCGCGGCACCGTTGAAGGTGAACTTGTACCGCAGCCGCTGGACGGCGCCCGCGCCCGGCGCGATCGTCCCGTGGTCCACGGCGCGGCCGGCCGCCGTGATGCTCCCCGGTGCGCCGACGGGGGTGCCGGCCGCACCGGCGCAGCCGAGCTGGCCGGTGCTCCAGGCGCTCGGGCAGCTGGCGACCTCGACGTCCAGCCACGGCGCGAGGGCACCCGTCGCGCTCACCAGACCCGTGAAGGCCGCGGCGGTGGAGCCGTCGTTGCGCACGTCGACGTAGCGGTAGAAGAAGTCCCCGGGCACGAGGTTGGCGATGCTCGCCGTCAGCGGCATGCCGTTGGCGGGCAGCACCTCCACCGCCGCGGTGGCGGCCGTCACCGACGAGGGCGCGGCGTCCTTGCTGACGTTCCAGCTGGCCAGGGCGCCGGTGCCGACGAGGGTCGTGCCGCCCACGGCGAGCAGGGCGGTCAGCAGGCGCCGCCGGCGCCGGGCGCGCGCGGCGGGGCACGCGGGTGCGTGGAGGTCGGTCGTGGTCACGGGGTCACCTGCCGGTCGGGGTGGGACCGGCCCCTAGCGCGGACCGGCGCGGTCAACTAGTTGATCGACCGGCGGTGCCCCGCCTTGACCCGGACGCGTGACCCCCGAAGGGGCCGGCCGCCTCAGCTCCTGCGGCGCTCCAGGAACGAGGCGATGCGCCCCACCGCCGTCTCCAGCGTCTCCACGTGCGGCAGCGTGACGATGCGGAAGTGGTCCGGGTGCGGCCAGTTGAACCCGGTGCCCTGCACGACGAGCACGTGCTCCTGCTCCAGCAGGTCCAGCACCAGCTGGTAGTCGCTGTGCACGCGGTGGACCTCCGGGTCCAGGCGCGGGAAGCAGTACAGGGCGCCGCGCGGCCTGACGCAGCTGACGCCGGGGATCTCGTTGAGCAGCTCCCACGTGCGCCGCGACTGCTCGGCCAGCCGCCCGCCGGGCAGCACGAGGTCGGTGATCGACTGGTGCCCGCCCAGGGCGGCCTGCACGACGTGCTGGGCGGGCACGTTCGCGCACAGGCGCATGTTCGCCAGCAGGTCCAGGCCCTCGATGAAGCTGGCCGCGTGGTGCTTGGGACCGGACACGACCATCCACCCCGAGCGGAACCCCGCCACCCGGTACGCCTTGGACAGGCCGTTGAACGTCAGGCACAGCACGTCGGGGGCCACGGCCGCCGTCGAGACGTGCGTCGCCCCGTCGTAGAGGATCTTGTCGTAGATCTCGTCGCTGAGCAGGAGCAGCCCGTGCCGGCGGGCCACCTCGGCGATCCGCTCCAGCACCGGGCGCTCGTACACCGCGCCCGTGGGGTTGTTGGGGTTGATGACGACGACGGCCTTGGTGCGCTCGGTGACCAGCGAGGCCAGGTGCTCGGTGTCCGGGGCCCACCCGTCGGACTCGTCGCAGCGGTAGTGCACGGCCTTCCCCCCGGCCAGGCTGACCGCCGCCGTCCACAGCGGGTAGTCCGGCGCGGGCACCAGGACCTCGTCGCCGTCGTCCAGCAGCGCCTGCATCGCCATGACGATCAGCTCGCTGACGCCGTTGCCGAGGTAGACGTCCTCGACGTCCACACCCGCGAGGTCCTTCTGCTGGCTGTACTGCATGACGGCCCGCCGCGCCGACAGCAGCCCCTTGCTGTCGCTGTAGCCCTGCGCCTGCGGCAGGTTGGCGACCATGTCCTCCAGCAGCTCCGGCGGCGCCTCGAAGCCGAACGGGGCGGGGTTGCCGATGTTCAGCTTCAGGACCCGCTGCCCGGCCTGCTCCAGCTCCTGGGCGCGGGTCAGCGCGGGGCCCCGGACGTCGTAGAGGACACCGGCGAGCTTGGTCGACTGGAGGATCTGCACCCTGCCGATCCTGCACCCCGGAGCCCGGCTCAGCCGACCGGGAGGGCCCCGGCGCGCCGCGCCGCGGCGGCCGCGACACCCTCGGGGGCCTCCGCGGCGCGCTGCGGCAGCGTGAACACCACCGTGGTGCCCCCGCCGGGGCTCTCCTCGGCGCGCACCCGCCCGCCGTGGCGGCGCACGATCCGCTGGCAGGTCGCCAGCCCGATGCCGTGACCGCCGGGCCCGCTCTGCCCGGCCCCGTCCGGCGTCCCCACCTGCGCGAACATCTCGAACACCCGCTCGCGGTCGGCCTCGGGGATGCCGCGGCCGTTGTCGGCGACGCGGAACTCCCAGCCCTCGCCCGTGCGGGCGGCGGTCACCTCCACCACGCACGCGCGCGCCGGGTCGCGGTACTTGACCGCGTTGCCCACGAGGTTCTGCAGCAGCTGGCGCAGCAGCACCGGGTCGGCGTGCACGACCGGCAGGGGAGCGGGCGCGCGCACCGCGGCACCGGCCGCGGCCACCTGCGCGGCCAGGTCGTCGCACGCCTGCGCGAGGACCTCGCCGGTGTCGGTGGGCCGCCGCTCGCACACCACGGCCCCGGCCCGCGAGTGGCGCAGCAGGGCGTCGATGAGCGCGCTCATCCGGTCCACCCCGCGCAGCGCCGCGGCCACCCAGCCGCGGCCCTCCTCGCCCAGCGCCTCGCCGTGCACCTCGCCGATCATCTGCACGTACCCCGACACCACGGTCAGCGGGGACCCCAGGTCGTGGCCGGCGACACCGGCGAAGTGCTCCAGCTCGCCGTTGGAGCGCAGCAGCTCCTCGGTGCGCTCGGCCAGCTCGGCGTGCGCCTCCACCAGCGCGGCCTCGCGGGCCCGCACCGCGGTGACGTCCTGCATGGCGACGACCGCGCCCAGCGCGGTGCCGTCGGCGGCGCGCATCAGCCGCCCCGAGCACACGACCGTCACCGGCCGGCGCCCGCGCGGGGCGATGACGATCTGCACCCCGCGCACGAACTCCTCGCGGAACACGCGGGCCAGGGGGACCGCCGACGGGGTCAGCGGGGTGCGCCCGTCGGCGGCGAACAGGTCGTAGGCGCCGGCGTGCTCGGCGGGGTCCAGGTCGGCGTCGGCGTCCAGGCCGTGCCAGGTGCGGGCGACCCCGTTGAACTGCACCAGGTGCCCGTCCGGGTCGGCGACGACGACGCCCACCTCGGCGCTGGCGAGGACGGCCTCGGCCAGCTCCCCGCGCCGCTCGGCCTCCGCGGCCGCCGCGCGCACCTGGCGCAGCAGCTCCTCGCGCTCGTCGCGCCCCAGCGCCAGCGCCAGGCCGATGACGGCGCTCAGCCCCGCGTACGCCTGCACGACGAGGGCGCGGGCGCCGGGGTCGGCCACGTGCGCGAACGGGCCATGCCCGGCCAGGGTCAGGCCCACCGCGGCGACGGCCGCGACCACCACGAGCAGCACCAGGGCCGTGGTGTCGAAGCGCAGCGCCACCCAGACGACGAGACCGACCGGCACGAACACCAGCGGCAGGGAGTCCAGCGCCCCGAAGACGAGGAGGTGCGCGAGCGCGCCGGCCACCACGACGGCCACCAGCTCCACCACGCGCCAGGGCGCCGGGCGCCCGGGCCGGTCCCCGCGCGCGCGGGCCGCCCGCACCGCGGCCGCCAGGCGCGGTCCGGCGCACACCGCCAGCAGCACCGCCACCGCGCCGCGCGCCACCCACACCGCGGCGCCCACCCACGACCAGGTGCCCGTGGCGACCCACACCGCGCCGGTGCCCACGACAGCGCCGGCGGCCGAGGCCGCGCCCGCCGCCCCGAGCAGCAGGCCCAGGTCGGCCACGGTCGCCGGCGGGCGGAGGCCCACGTGCGGGCACCAGGCCGCCGCGGCGCGCAGCAGCACCGCGACCTGGACGACGTTCGCGCCGGCCAGGGCGGCCGCCAGCGCGAGCGGGGTGCCGGTCAGCGCGGTCACCGCGCCGCTCAGCACCGCCAGCGCGCTCCAGTCCGCCCAGCGGTGCGCCCCGCCGCGGCGGGCGAGGAACCACAGCGCGGCGATCCCGGCCCCCGGGTGGACCAGGCCGATGCCGCTGGCGTCCACGGCGGTCGAGCGGCCCAGCCACACCGCCGCCGCGAACACCGCGGCGAAGGCGGCGGCGGCCGGCAGCCCGGCGGCGCGCGGCGGGACCCCGGTCGCGGGGCCGGTCGCGGGGCTGGTCACGGGGCTGGTCGCGGGGCTGGTCGCGGGGCCGGTCACGGGGCCACCCGCGGGGCGTCGACGGCGCGCAGCTCACCCGCCAGGGCGCGCACCGCGGCGCACGCCCGGCCGGTCAGGTCGTCCAGCTCGTCCAGCTGTCCCGCGCCGGCGCTGCCGCCGCCGCGCGCGGTGTCCTCCAGCTGCGCGCACGCCTGCGCCAGCTCCTCGGCGCCGAGGTTGGCCGCCGAGCCCTTCAGGGCGTGCGCGTGCACCGCCACGGCCGCGGGGTCGCCCGCGAGCACGGCCTCGCGCAGCTGCGCCAGCGCGGCGGGGGCGCGGTCGGCGAAGGAGGTCAGCAGCCCGGCGAACAGCTCGCGGTCCTGCGCCGTCGCGACCCCGCCCAGGTCCTCCAGGCGGGCCCGCACCGACACCTCCAGCGGCGGCCACGGCGCCGGGGCCGCGGTCGGGTCCGCGGTCGGGTCCGCGGTCGGGACCGGCGAGGGGGCGGGCGACGGGACGGGCGACGGGGCGGGGCCGCCGGCGAGCGCCGCGGGGGCCGCGCCGTCCAGGCGGTGCGCGGCACGCGCCCGCTCGCCGTCGCGGCGCACCGAGCCCACGAGCCGCTGCAGCACGACCCGCTGCAGCACGTCCTGCAGCTCGCGCGCGCGCACCGGCTTGGTGAGGTGCTCGTCCATGCCCGCGGCCGCGCACGCGTCCCGGTCGCCGGTGAGCACGCTGGCCGTCAGGGCCACCACGGGCGGCTGCCGGTCGGCGGGCAGGTCGGCGCGGATGCGCCGGGTGGCCTCCAGCCCGTCCATCCCCGGCATGTGCAGGTCCATGAGGACGACGTCGTACTCGCGCTCGCGCACCGCCTCCACGGCCGCCCGGCCGTCGGCGACCACCTGCACCGCGTGCCCGAAGCGGGCCAGCAGCAGCTGCGCGACGCGCTGGTTGACGACGTTGTCCTCCGCCAGCAGCACCCGCAGGGCCCGCGCGGGCGCCGCCGGGCCGGCCGGCTCCGGCGCCGCGGCCGGCCGCCCGGCGCCGCCCGCCGGGCCCGCCGTGCCCTGCGCGGGGTCCTCGGCCCGGCCCAGCGCCTGCTCCAGCGCGGCGCGCAGCACCTCGCTGCGGGTCGGCTTGGGCAGCACCACGTCGAAGACACCGCCGGCGGCCGCGGCCGGCACGTGCACGCTGGTCAGCAGCGCCGTCACCGCCGGGCGCCGGTGCGCCGGCAGCTGCGCGACCGCGCGGGCCAGCTGCTCGCCGTCCATGCCCGGCATGTGCATGTCGACCACCGCGACCGCCGGCACGTCCGCCACGTCCGCCACCGTGGACAGCAGCCGCAGCGCGTCCGCCCCGGAGGCGACGTCGGTGCAGCGCGCGCCCCAGCCCTCCAGCTGCAGGCGCAGCACGCGCCGGTTCGTGGCGTTGTCGTCGACGACGAGGACGTGCCGGCCCGCCAGCGTGGAGGGGGCGGCGGTCCGCCCCGCCTCCAGCGGCGGCCCGGCCGGCAGGCGCAGCGCCACGGAGAACGTCGAGCCGATGCCGGGGACGCTGTCCACGTCCAGGCGCCCGCCCATCGCCGCGACCAGCCGGGAGCTGATCGCCAGGCCCAGGCCCACGCCGCCGTGGCTGCGGGTCGTGGAGGAGTCCAGCTGCCCGAAGCGCTCCAGCAGCCTGGCCACGTCGTGCGGGGCGATGCCGGTCCCGGTGTCGCGCACGGCGATCCGCACGTCCACCAGGTCCTGCGCGTCCGCTGCCGGCGTCGCCACGACGGTCAGGGCGACCTCCCCGCGGGAGGTGAACTCCACCGCGTTGTCCAGCAGGTTCACCACGACCTGCCGCAGCCGGTCCGCGTCGCCGAGCACCGTCGCCGGCGGCGCCTCCACGTGCGCGGTCAGCTCCAGGCCCTTGGCCGAGGCCTCGTGCGCCAGCAGCGCCACCGCGGACTCGGCGACCCGGCGCACGCTGAACGGCGCCTCGGCCAGGCGCAGGTCCCCGCTCTGCAGCCGGGAGAAGTCCAGCACCTGGTCGATGGTGGACAGCAGCGCGTCGCCGGAGTCGCGCACCGTCTCGGCCAGCTCGCGCTGGCGGTCGTCCAGGGGCGTCTGCAGCAGCAGGTCGCTCATCCCGATGACGGCGTTCATCGGGGTGCGCACCTCGTGGCTCATCGTCGCCAGGAACGACGTCTTGGCCGCGTCGGCGGCCAGGGCCTCGTCGCGGGCGCGCACCAGCACGCCGACCGCGCCCTCGATGGCGCGGGCCACCTCCACGACCTCCCGCGGCCCGCGCTCCACGCGCACCCGCGGCGGCTCGCCGGCCGCGAGCCGCTGCGCCGCGGCCGCGACCTCCTGCACCGGCTGCACGAGGGAGCGGCGCACCCACACCGCGCCGCCGGCCACCAGCACCAGCGCCAGCGCCGTGCCCGCCAGCACGAGGCGGTGGGTCGCGGCCGCGCGCTCGGCGCCGGCGGCGCGCTGGGCGGTCAGCACCGCGCGCTGCTCGGTCTCCAGGACGTCCAGGGCGGCGGTGGTGCGGCGCATCGCCCGCCGGCCGGCGTCGGTCGCGACGACGGCCCGCGCCGCCTCGAAGCCCCGCTCGCGGCGCACCTCGACCGTGCTGTCCAGCTCCACGAGCTTCTCGCGCACCGCCGCGGCCAGCTCCGCGCCGGCGGCGTCGCCGGCCGGGGTGCCGGCCGTCTCGGCGACCAGCCCGGCCACGGCGTCGGCGATCTGCCCGCGCGCACCCTCGTAGGGCTCCAGGTAGTACTCGCGGCCGGTGATGAGGTAGCCGCGCTGGCCGCGCTCGGCGTCGCGCAGCAGCACCCGCACGCTGCTCACGTCGTCCAGGACGGCGTGGGTGCGCTCGACCCGGTCCTGGTCGAGCAGCAGGCCCTGGATGCGCACGTACGAGGACGTGCCCGCCAGGACCAGACTCGCCACCGCCAGCACCAGGCCCGTGGCCAGCAGCCGCGAGACCGGCTGCCGCGCCCGGCCGCCGCTCGCGCCGCGGGGGTCGGCCGAGTCCCCGCTCACCAGCCGTCGCCCGCCGCGGGCACCGCGAGGGCGTGCTCGATCGCCTTGGCCAGGGCGCTGAGCACCACCGGCTTCGTCAGGTAGGTGGCGCCCAGGGCGCGGCCGGCCGCGATGTCGGCCTCCTGCACGCGCCCGGACAGGAACACCACCGGCACCGCGGCGTAGCGCTCGTCGGCGCGCAGGGCGCGCACCAGGTCCAGCCCGCTCGTGCCCGGCAGCGTCACGTCGCTGACGACGACGTCCGGCGCGCCGCGCTCGGCCAGCACCGCGTGCGCCTCGTCGGCGCTGCCGGCACCCAGCACCCGGTGCCCCGCACCGCGCAGCCGCACCTCCAGCAGCGTGCGGATGTCCTGGTCGTCCTCCACCACGAGCACCTTCGCCACGGCCGGTCCTCCGTCGTCGCCCTGGTCGCCTCGGCCCGGGCGGGACGTGCGCACCGGGCTCTCCAGAGGTCGGCGCGCTCGGGGAGGACTTGAGCCCGGGCGGCCCACCGCGTGCCACGGCGCGGGACGGGAGCGACCCGTCCGGACCAGCGGGACGGTGCCCGCGCGGGTGCCCGCCGTCCCCGGACGGCTCAAGGTGCGACGGCGCGTGACCGAGCGACCTGTGCAGAGCCCCGGGCAGCGGACCGTCCGCCGGGGACCGCGAGCGGCCCGGACCCGTGGCCGCCGGGAGGAGGTGCCGTGCGCAGGACGACCGCCACCGCCCTCCGCGCGCTGCGGTGGACGGTGCTCCTCGGGCTGGCCCTGGCCGCCGGGCGCCTGACCGCGCTGGAGGGGCACGGCTTCGCGCTCGTGTCCCCGGCCGCGGGGGTGGCCGCGCTGTGGTGCGCCCGCACCCGCGCCGGTGCGGGGCGGGGCCACCGCGCGCCTCCGGGCCGCCGCGCCGCGTCCGGCGCCGTCCTGCGGGCGGCCGCGTTCGCCGTCCCGCTGACCGTCGTCTCGCTGCCGGTGCACCTGCTGACCGGCGCCGACGTGCCCGCGGCCGCGCTGCTGACCGCCGCGCTGCTGGGGCAGACCCTCCTGCTGGTCGCCCTGCTGGGCCGCTGGGCGCCGCGCCTGGTGGCCGGGGCGCCCCTGGACCGGGTGCGCCACCTCGTCGCCCTCGTCGCCGCGACCGCCCTGGCCGCCGCCGCCGCGGGCGCCGCGGCCCTCGGCGCGGCGGCCGCGGCCGACGCCCTGCCCGGCGGGTGGTCGTGGACGTCCTTGGCCGTGTGGACGGCGCGCGCGGTCGTCGGCGTCCTGCTCGTCGTCCCCCTCGGGCTGCGGCTGCAGCAGCGCGGCCTGCCGCGCCGGCCGCCCCGGGCCGGGGAGCTGGCCGCCCTGGCGGCGACGGGC
Organism: Kineococcus terrestris; assembly: GCF_041020755.1. Lineage (NCBI taxonomy): Bacteria > Bacillati > Actinomycetota > Actinomycetes > Kineosporiales > Kineosporiaceae > Kineococcus > Kineococcus terrestris. The sequence goes on from NZ_JBEUEI010000009.1 coordinate 100,194, forward strand.
GTCCTGCTGCACGGGTGGCTGTTCACGCACCTGGAGGGCCTGCCCGTCGCGTTCCTGCTGCTGCCGCTGACGGTGTGGGCGGCGCTGCGCTTCAGCACCTCCGTGCTCAGCGTCCACAACCTCCTGGCGGGCGCGGCCGCCGTGGTCCTCACCCTGGAGGGCGTCGGCCCCTTCGCCGGGCCGTTCCCCGGGGTGTTCCCCGCCGCGCCGGACGAGGTCGCCGCGGCCGTCCTGCCCGCCCTGCTCGTGCAGGCGTTCGTCGGCGTGTCCGCCGTCGTCGGCCTCGTGCTCGCCCTGGTCCGCGACGAGCGCGACGCCCTCCTGGCCCGCGTGCGGGCCCAGGCCGCCGGGGCGCTGCGGCAGGCCGAGCACGCCGCCGCCCTCACGGCGGCCCTGCGCTCGCTCAACGCCGCCGAGGACGTGCGCGCGGCCATCTGCGCGGCCGCCCGCGAGGTCACCGGCGCCGACGGCGCCTACCTGCTCGAGCCCGACGGGTCCGGGGCGCTGAGCAGCGCGGCCGTCGCCGGCGCCGGTTTCCCGCCGGTCAGCGTGCGGCTGGAGGAGGAGTCGGTGACCACCGCCGTCATCCGCGGCGGCGACCCGCTGTTCGTCGCCGACCTGGCCGCGCACGACGGCGCCTCACCGCGCCTGCGCGAGGGCCTGGGGGTGACCTCGGCCGCCTTCCAGCCCGTGCGCACGAGCCTGGGGGAGCGGGCCGGGGTGCTGGTGTGCGTCTGGCGCGCGCGCGTGGACGCCCTGCCGGCGCACGTGCCGATCGCGCTCGCCACCCTGGCCTCCGAGGCCGCGCACGCCGTCGAGCGCGCCGACCTGCTGCTGCGCCTGGCCCTGGCCGCCGAGCGGGACCCCCTGACGGGACTGGCCAACCGCCGCCGCTGGGACGAGAGCGTCGCCTCCGAGACCGCGCGCGCCGCCCGCTCGGGGCTGCCGCTGTCCTTCGTCCTGCTCGACCTGGACCACTTCAAGCGCTACAACGACACCCTCGGCCACCTGGCCGGCGACGACCTGCTGCGCGAGTTCGCCACCGCCGCCGCCGGCTGCCTGCGCGAGGTGGACACCCTGGCCCGCTGGGGCGGGGAGGAGTTCGTCCTGGCGCTGCCCGGGTGCAGCGCGGCCGGCGCGCGGGCCGTGGCGGACCGCATCCGCGCCGTCGTCCCCCGCGGGCAGACCTGCACGGCCGGGGTGGCGCAGTGGCGGCCCGGGCAGACGGCGGCCGAGGTCCTGGCCCTGTGCGACCTGGCGCTGTACGAGGGCAAGGAGCGCGGGCGCGACGTCACCGTCGTCGCCGACGAGCCCGCCCCGGTCCCCGCGCCCGTCACCACCTGACGACCCCCACCCGCTCCCTCCGTGATCGTGGAGGGGTGAGCGTTCACCCGTGCGTGATCACCGCGGAGGAGCGGGGGATGAGGTGGTGGGCGGGGCGGGGGCGGCTCAGGCGCGGAAGTCGGTGCGCGCGGCGCCGCCGTGGGCGTCGAGGTACTCGTGCGCGGTGCGCAGCTGCGCGGCCGTGAACAGGTCGTCGACACCGCCGGAGGCCGTGCCGAACACCGACGCCAGCCGCTGCAGGTACGCGGGGGTGACCGGGTGCCCGGGAGCCAGGGTGCCGTCGGCGCGGTCGTGGGCCAGCGTCCAGGCCAGCGTGGAGGCCTGACCGGCCGCGGGGTCGACGTGCTCGCCGGTGCTCGCGGCGATGAAGGCCAGGTCGCTGGGCGCCAGGTGCAGCAGCGCCGTGGGCCGGCGCACCACGACGGGCACGTCGGCGCCGCCCGCCGGGAGGGACGCGCGGCGGTCGGGGGTGCCGGCCCGGGCGGGGCGGACGGGGCGGTCGACGTTCATCTCAGCTCCCTCGGGCGGTGCGCGGGTGGTGCGCAGCGACGGGCGCCGCTGTCGGGCGTCCCATCGGCACGCCGGCGAGGTACCTGAGCGTCACGCCCGCTGACCCGAACGGGTGGTCGCGGTCGGTGAGCGGGGCACGAGGGGGCGCGCGCGGTGACGCGCCGCGAGCGGGAGGGCCCGCTCAGCGCCCGCGCAGGTCCAGCGACCGCCGCTGGGCGCGCTCGCGCTTGTCGTCGTACATCGCCTGGTCGGCGCGCTGCCACGCGGCGTCGAGCTCCTGCCCGGGCAGCCACTCGCTCACCCCCAGGGACGCGGACACGCCCGCGGCGGCCAGCCCGTCGCGCAGCCGCCGCGCGAAGGCCTCGCCGGCCGGCTGGTCGGCCCCCGCCAGCAGCACCGCGAACTCGTCGCCGCCGAAGCGCGCCACCACGTCCTCCTCGCGCACGTGCTCGCGCAGGACGGCCGCGGCCCGCCGCAGCAGGCGGTCGCCCGCCCGGTGCCCGAGGCCGTCGTTGACGACCTTCAGGTCGTCCAGGTCGAGCACGACGACGCACGAGCCGCCGGGTGCCGCACCGGGACCGTCCGGCCGGTGCGCGCGCAGGTCGGCGACCGTGCGCGCCCAGCCGCGGCGGTTCGCCAGCCCCGTCAGGCTGTCGGTCTCGGCCTGCTCCAGCGCCCGGGCCGCGACGCGCTGCAGGTGCGCGGCGTGCCGCTCGCCCTGCAGCAGCGAGCCGAGCAGCCGCGCCAGCAGGCCCAGCAGCGGCAGGTGCGCGCGCACCGCCAGCAGCCGCGCGGGCTCGTCCTGGCCCCACAGCGCGCCCTGCACGGTGCCGTCCTCGCCCAGCAGCGGGGTCACCGTGAAGCCGTCGCGCACGAGGAGCCGCGGTTCGCGGGCGGTCCCGCGGGCCAGCGCAGCGGTGTCGGGCGCGCCGTCGGGCAGCTCCCCGGGCAGCTCCCCGGGCAGCTCCTCCGACGGTTCCCCGGTCCGGGCGCCGGACGCCGCGCCGGGCGTGGAGCGCGTCGCGACCACGCGGTGCCGGCCGCGGTCGTCGCGGGTGATCGTCCAGCGGCGCAGCGGCACGACGGCGGCCAGGTGGTCCAGCACCGACTCGCTGGCCCCGACGGACGCCGGCGCGGGGCCGGCGGGGCCGGCGGGGCCGGCGGGGCCGGCGGGGCCGGCGGGGCCGGCGCCGGGCAGCCCGGGCGGTGCCGGGACGGTGCCGGTCAAGGGTGCCGGGGCGTGCCGGGGCGGTGGAACCGCTGCTCCGCGATCACCCACGACCGTCTCCACCCGACCTCCCCGCACCGCGCCTTCTCACGCAGGGTAGTCGGACACTACTAGAAGTAGAAGATCCGGTGATCAGCGGCGCACCCGCACCGTCGTCGACCCCTCGCGCGCGACGAACTCCCCGACGACCGGGTACCCCGGCAGCTCCCCGGCCACCAGCAGCCCCCCGGAGGTCTGGGCGTCGGCCAGCAGCACCAGCTCGTCCTCGCCGACGCCCCGCACGTCCAGGTGCGGGCGCACCCAGTCCAGGTTGCGCCGGCTGCCGCCCGGCACGAACCCCTCCGCCAGCGAGGTGCGCGCCGCCTCCAGCACCGGCACCGCCGCGGCGTCCAGCACCGCCGTCACCCCGCTGGCCGAGGCCACCTCGTGCAGGTGCCCCAGCAGCCCGAACCCCGTCACGTCGGTGGCGCAGCGCGCCCCGGCCGCCAGCGCCGCCGCCGACGCCTCCGCGTTCAGCGTCGTCATCAGCTCCTCCGCCTCCGCGAACCGCTCCCCGGTGCGCTTGTGGCGGTTGTTCAGCACGCCCAGCCCGATCGGCTTGGTCAGCGTGATCGGCGTTCCCGGCCGCGCGGCGTCCTTGCGCAGCAGGCGATCGGGGTCCCCGACCCCCGTGACGGCCATGCCGTACTTGGGCTCCGGGTCGTCGATGCTGTGCCCGCCGCCGACGTGGCAGCCGGCCGCGCGCGCCGCGTCCAGCCCGCCGCGCAGCACCTCCCGCGCCAGCTCCAGCGGCAGCACGTCGCGCGGCCAGCCCAGCAGGTTCACCGCCACCAGCGGCCGCCCGCCCATCGCGTACACGTCCGACAGGGCGTTGGTCGCCGCGATGCGCCCGAACACGTACGGGTCGTCGACGACCGGGGTGAAGAAGTCCGCCGTCGCGATCACCGCCAGCGGCCGCGGGCCGGAGGTGTCCACCCGCACCACGGCCGCGTCGTCGCCCACCCCGACGACCAGGCCGTCCGGGGCGCCGTCGACGTCGCGCAGGCCCGCGACGACCTCGGCCAGCTCCCCGGGCGGGATCTTGCACGCGCAGCCCCCGCCGTGGGCGTACTGCGTCAGCCGCCGCGCCGTCCCCGTCCCCGCGCCCGTCCCCGTCGCAGCACCCGTGGTCACGGCGGTCACGCTAGGCGGAGCCTCCCGCGCGCGCCCGGCGGGCCGCCCCCGGCCGGGTCCGGTGACCTAGGCTGGCCGCACGCTGACGGGGAGGCGTACGGGTGCCTGGTGGCCCCCGCGGTCTTCAACACCGTCGTGACCGAGCACCTCGGTCAGGTGGGTTCGATTCCCATCCGCCTCCGCCAGCGCCTGGCCGCGCAGCGCCGCGACGTAGGGTGCGCCCGTGCCGGACAGCCCGACGACGCGCCGACCCGACGGGCGCCCCGACCCCCGGCGCTCGCTGCCCCGCACCGACGCCGTGCTCGCCCACCCCGGCCTGGCGCCGCTGCTGCGCCGCCGCGGCCGCGACGCCGTCCGCGACGGGGTGCGCGACGTCCTGGCCCGCGCCCGCGCCGGCGACCTCGCCCTGGACGGCGCCGCTGACCCCGTGGAGGTCGTCGCCGCCGCCGTCACCGCGGACCTGGCCGCCCCGTCCAGCCTCGTGCCCGTCCTCAACTGCACCGGCGCGCTCCTGCACACCAACCTCGGCCGCGCCGCCCTGTCCGCCGACGCCGTGGAGGCCGTCGCCGCCGCGGCCGGTGCCACCGACGTGGAGATGGACCTGGCCACCGGCCGCCGGGCCCGCCGCGGCCGCGGCGCCCTGGCCGCCCTGCGCGCCGCCGTCCCCGACGCCGGTGACGTGCACGTCGTCAACAACGGCGCCGCCGCCCTCGTCCTGGCCGCCACCGCGCTCGCCGCCGGCCGCGAGGTCGTCGTCAGCCGCGGCGAGATGGTCGAGATCGGCGACGGGTTCCGCCTGCCCGACCTGCTGGTCTCCACCGGCGCGCGGCTGCGCGAGGTCGGCACCACCAACCGCACCGCGCTGGCCGACTACGCCGCCGCCGTCGGCCCGGACACCGGCATGGTCCTGAAGGTCCACCCCTCCAACTTCGTCGTCACCGGCTTCACCGCCGGCGTCGAGCCGGGCGAGCTGGCCTCGCTGGGCGTGCCCGTCGTCGTCGACACCGGCTCCGGGCTGCTGCGCCCGGACCCGCTGCTGCCGGACGAGCCGGACGCGGCCACCGCGCTGCGCGCCGGCGCCGACCTCGTCACCTCCAGCGGCGACAAGCTGCTCGGCGGCCCGCAGGCCGGCCTGCTGCTGGGCCGCGCCGACCTCGTCGAGCGGCTGCGCCGGCACCCGCTGGCCCGGGCGCTGCGCGTGGACAAGCTGACCCTGGCCGCGCTGGAGGCCACGCTGCGCGCGCCGCTGACGCCGACGTGGACGGCGCTGCACGCCGACCCGGCGCAGCTGCACCGGCGCTGCGCTGCCCTGGCCGACGCGGTGCGCGCGGCCCGCCCGGACGCCGACGTGGCGGTCGTCGAGGCCCCGGCCGTCGTCGGCGGCGGAGGAGCGCCCGGGGTGCAGCTGCCCTCCGCGGCGCTGTCGCTGCCCGCGGACCTGGCCGTCGTCCTGCGCACCGGCGAGCCGGCCGTCGCCGGGCGCGTCGAGCGCGGCCGGCTGCTGCTGGACCCGCGCTGCGTGCCGCCCGCGCGCGACGGCGACCTGGCCGGCGCGGTCCTCGCCGCCCTCGCCGCGGCGGGAGCCTGACGTGCACGTCGTCGCCACCGCCGGGCACGTCGACCACGGCAAGTCCAGCCTCGTGCGGGCCCTGACCGGCACCGACCCCGACCGCTTCGCCGAGGAGAAGCGCCGCGGCCTGACCCTCGACCTGGGGTTCGCCTGGACCGAGCTGCCCGGCGCGGGCACCGTCGCCTTCGTCGACGTGCCCGGCCACGAGCGGTTCGTGCCGACCATGCTCGCCGGGGTCGGACCCGTGCCGGTGGTGTGCGTCGTGGTGGCCGCCGACGGCGGGTGGATGCCCCAGTCCGCGGAGCACCTGGCCGCCGTCGCGGCGCTCGGCGTGCGCCACGGGCTGCTCGTGGTCACCCGCGCCGACCTGGCCGACCCCGGTCCCGTCACCGCCGACGCCCTGGAGCGCCTGGCCGCCACCCCGCTGGGGCGGGTGCCGGCCGTGGCGTGCAGCGCGGTCACCGGCGCCGGGCTGGACGACGTGCGCACCGCCCTGGCCGGGGTGCTGGCGCGGGTGCCGGCCCCGGACGCGACCGCGCCCGTGCGGCTGTGGGTGGACCGCAGCTTCACCGTGCGCGGCGCCGGGACCGTCGTCACCGGCACCCTGCCCGCCGGGACCGTCGCCGTCGGCGACGCGCTGGAGCTCGCGACGGCCGACGGCGTGCGCGCCGTGCGGGTGCGCGGGGTGCAGAGCACCGGCCGCGACGTCGAGCGCGCGCGGGGCGTGGCGCGGGTGGCGCTGAACCTGCGCGACGTGGAGCGCTCGGCGCTCGGTCGCGGCGACGCGCTGCTGACGCCGGACTCCTGGACCCTGACCGCCGTCGCGGACGTCCGGCTGGCCGGTGCCGCCGCTCGCGCCGGCGAGCTGCCCGGCGAGCTGGTCGCGCACCTGGGCTCGGCGGCCGTGCCGGTGCGGCTGCGGCCGCTGGGCACCGCCGGCGACGACCTGCTCGTGCGGGTGCGGCTGCGCCGGCCCCTGCCCCTGCACGTGGGGGACCGGCTGCTGCTGCGCGAGCCGGCCCGCCACGAGGTCCTCGGCGCCGGCACCGTGCTGGACGCCACCCCGCCGCGGCTGGCCCGGCGCGGGGCCGCCGCCCGCCGCGCCGACCGGCTGGCCCCGGCCCCCGACGCGCCCGACGAGGCCGAGGAGCTGCGCCGGCGCGGCCTGGCGCGCGCCGGGGACCTGCGCCGCGCCGGCGTCGCCGTCGCGAGCGCGCCCGTGGCGGGGGACTGGCACGCCGACCCGGCCGTGTGGGAGCAGCTGGGCCGGCGGCTGCCCGCCGTCGTCGCCGCCCACACCGCGCAGCACCCCCTGCAGCCGGGCCCCGCGCTGGAGGAGGCCCGGCAGGCGCTGCGGCTGCCCGACCGCGCGCTCGTGGAGGCGCTGGTCGCCGGCGCGCCCGGGCTGCGGCTGGCCGCCGGGCGCGTCGTGCCGGCGGGCGGGGCGGGTCCGGCGGACCTGCCGCCGGCCGTGCGGCGCGCTGTGGACGCCGTCCTGGCCGACCTGGCGCGCGAGCCGTGGGTCGCGCCGGACGCCGAGCGGCTGCGCGAGCTGGGCCTGGGTCGCGCGGAGCTGGCCGCCGCCGTGCGCGTCGGCGCGCTGGAGCGGGTGGGGGAGGGGATCGTCCTGGCCCCCGGCGCCCTGCAGCGCGCCGCGGTGGAGCTGGCGCGCCTGCCGCAGCCCTTCGGCGCCGGCGACGCCCGCCGCGCCCTCGGCACCTCGCGCCGGGTGGCGCTGCCGCTGCTGCGGGCCCTCGACGCCGCCCGCCTCACCGTCCGCGGCGCCGACGACCGCCGCACCCTCGTCCCGCCCCGCTGAGCCTCCTGCTCGGTCCCGCTACGCCCGCGGCCACCTCTCCACCCGACGCCCCGCCCCCGCCGTGATCTTGCTGGTAGTCCCTGCGAGATCACGGAAGGAGGGGGAGGGCTGCGGCCGCCCCGCGGTGATCGTGGACGGGTGAGGGGGAGACGCATCCGTGATCACGGCAGGGGAGGGGCGGGCGGTGGGTCACCCGTCCGGGTGAGCGCACAGCGTGTCAGCGAGCCAGCACCGTGCGTCGCGTGGTTCGGTGGGCGCGGCCCGGTTGGGCTGGACAGGTGACGGCAACTCGGTGACGATGAGCGCTCACGTATCGGCGCACAGTGACTTCTGGGGCTCCCGAGTCGCGGTCGCACCGGTGCGACGACGAGGAAGGGGGCGAGCCCGACATGGCCCGCTGGCCCTGGGCCCGCAGGCACGCGCCGGGCGACGAGGTCCGCGTGCGCCTCGTCCCGTGGGCGCTGTCCTCCCCGTTCGTGCTCGTCGGGGTGATCGCCCTCGTGCAGCGCCTGCTCGACGGCCCGCCCGCGCTGGAGACCCTGCTGGCCGCCCTCCTGGCCGGCGTCCTGACCTCCGTCTTCCTGCTGTACCTGGCCCTGGGCGCGGCCGACCGCGTCGACGAGGACGGCGTGCGCCAGCGCGGCGAGCTGGAGGAGGCGCGCCGCCAGGCCCTGCACGACCCGCTCACCGACCTGGGCAACCGGCAGCTGTTCACCGACCGCCTGCAGCACGCCCTGGCCCGCCGCGGTCAGCGCGGCTGCGCCGTCCTGTACCTGGACCTGGACAACTTCAAGGGCATCAACGACACCCACGGCCACGGCGGCGGGGACGCCGTCCTGCTGGAGGTCGCCCACCGGCTGCGCGCCACCGTGCGCCCGGAGGACACCGTCGCGCGCTTCGGCGGCGACGAGTTCGCCGTCCTGTGCGAGGACCTCAGCGACGAGCTGAACGCCAGCCGCATCGCCGAGCGCGTCGTGGCGGCCATCGCCGACCGCCCCGTCCAGCTCGGCGCCGGCCGCACCGTGGACGTCACCCCCAGCGTGGGGATCGCGCTGGCCCGCGACGAGGGCGACGCCTCCAAGCTGCTGCGCCGCGCCGACGCGGCCCTGTACCGGGCCAAGGAGGGCGGCAAGGCGCGCTCGGAGCTGTTCGACGAGCGCATGCAGGCCCAGGCCGTCGACGTGTCCCAGACCGAGGTGGACCTCGCGCTGGCCGTCGAGCAGGGGCAGCTGCGTCTGCACTACCAGCCGATCGTGGACCTGCGCGACGGGCACGTGCAGGGCGTGGAGGCGCTGCTGCGCTGGCAGCACCCGCGCCGCGGGCTGCTCGTGCCGGAGCAGTTCGTGCCCGTCGCCGAGCGCAGCGGCCTCATCCTCGACATCGGCGCCTGGGTCATCCAGGAGGCCTGGCGCACGCTGGAGACCTGGTACGCCGAGGCCGACGAGGCGGGCGAGGACTGCCGCCTGACGATCTCCGTCAACCTGTCGCCGCGGCAGCTGGCGGGGGACGCGCTGCTGGACGTGGTCGCCGGCGCGCAGCCGTCCGGCCCGGCCGGGGACGCGCTGCTGGTGGAGGTCACCGAGGAGCTGCTCGTGGCCGACGCCGCCGCCGGGTTCTCCACCCTGCACGCGCTGCGCACGATGGGCGTGCGGGTCGGCATCGACGACTTCGGCCGCGGGGTGTCCTCGCTGGCGCACCTGCAGACCATGCCCATCGACCACGTGAAGGTGGACCGGCACTTCGTCGCCGGGCTGGGGCGGCACCGCCAGGACGAGGCCGTGGTCGCCGGGATCGTCGGGATGGCCAAGTCGATGGGCGTGGGCGTCGTCGCCGAGGGCGTGGAGTCCCCCGAGCAGCTGCGCACGCTGCGCCGGCTGGGCTGCGACTCCGCGCAGGGCTACCTGCTGGGCTACCCCAGCCCCGTCGTCGACGTCGAGCGCGCCCTGCACCCGGGGCCGGACGGCGTCCTGCACGGTGTGCTGGACCTCGACGCGCCCGACGTCGCGCCGGCGGGGACCGGACCCGCTCCCGTCCGCGCCTGACCCCCGCCGGGTAGCGTCGCCGCCCGTGCCGCGGATCCCGCTCGACGACCTCGCCGACCCCCGCTACGCGGCCCTGCTGGCCGACTACACCCGCCTCAAGGACGTCCAGCTGCGCGCCCGCCGCGAACCGGCGGAGGGCCTGTTCCTCGCCGAGGGCGTCGAGGTGGTGCGCCGGGCGCTGGCCGCCGGGCACCGGCCCCGCTCCTTCCTGCTGTCCCCGGCGCGCGCCGACGAGCTCGCCGACGTCCTCGACGCCGTCCTGGCCGAGCACGACGTGCCGGTGTTCCTCGCCCCGGCCGCCGCCTTCACCGTCCTGACGGGGGTGGACCTGCACCGCGGCGCCATCGCCTCGGTGCACCGCCCGCCCGAGCGCTCCGTGGCCGACCTGCTCGCGGGGCTCGGGCCGGGAGCGCGCCGGCTGGTCGTCCTGGAGGACGTCGTCGACCACACCAACGTCGGAGCGGTGTTCCGCTCGGCGGCCGCGTTCGGCGTCGACGGCGTCGTCGTCAGCCCCCGCTGCGCCGACCCGCTCTACCGGCGCAGCGTGCGCGTGTCGATGGGCACCGTCCTGCACCTGCCGTGGGCGCGCGCCACCGGCTGGCCCGGCGACCTGGACCTCTTGCGGGACAGCGGGTTCACCGTCGCGGCGCTCGCGCTGGCCGACGACAGCACGGCCTTGGACGCGTTCGACGCCCCGGAACGGCTGGCGCTGCTGCTGGGCACCGAGGGCGACGGCCTGACCCGCCGGGCGCTGGCCGGCGCGGACGTCACCGTCCGCATCCCGATGGCGCCGCGGGTCGACAGCCTCAACGTGGCCGCCGCCTCCGCCGTCGCGCTGTGGGCCACCCGCGGCTGAGCGGCCACCGGCTCACGCGCCGACGAGCCGGCGCAGGGCGAGGAGGGCGGCGGGGGAGTAGGCCAGCGCGAGCACGGCCGGCGCGCGCAGCAGCAGCCACGTCGACGTCCCGCCGGGGACGGCGACCACGCCGTGCTCCAGCTCGGCCCTGACCGGGCCCGCGGTGACCCGCCACGTCCACGTGCGCGCGTCCTCGTCGACGGCGAGCACCGCGAAGCGCACCCGCAGCCCGAGCGGGCCGTGCACGGTGCCGGTCACCCCGGCGGCGATGCGCCCGGCGGACGCGTCGACGCCCGTGATCTGCGGCGACCACGCGGGCCAGCGGGCGGGACGGGCGTAGTCCTCCCACACCTCGCCGGCCGCCCGCGGGCCCCGCGCGTCCAGCCGCACGGCGCCTCAGCGGCCGATCGCGATGTCGGCGACCTCGGCGCCGGGCAGCGCGGCCACGTCGGCGCCGCGCACCACGAGCTTCGAGCCGCGCACGCCGGAGCCGATGAGCACCCACTCCGCCTGCGCGACCGCCGTGTCCACCAGGACCCGCCAGCCGTCGGGCAGCCCGACGGGGGTGATGCCGCCGAACTCCATGCCCGTCTCGGCGGTGGCGCGCTCCACCGGCAGGAACGACGCCTTGCGCACGCCCAGCGCCTTGCGCACCGCGCTGTTGACGTCGGCACGGGTGGTGGCCAGCACCACGCAGGCCGCCACCCGCTCCTCGCCCTCGCGCTTGCCGGCCACGACGACGCAGTTGCCCGACGCCTCCAGCGACACCCCGTGCGCCTCGACGAGGGCGGCCGTGTCGGCCACCTCCGGGTCGATGGCGCACACCCGCGCCCCCGCCGGCAGCGCGGCGTGGACGGCGGGCGGCAGCAGCTCGGGGTGCTCGGCGGCGTCCAGCAGCGGGAGGTCGCCGCTGATCGAGGTCGGGTCCGAGCTCACCGCTGGTAGGTGCCGGTGAGGGTGGCGCGCGCCAGCAGGTGCGGCAGGGAGGAGAAGGCCGCCACGGTCGGGGTGGCGTCCTCGGGCAGGCCCAGCGACTCCACGTCCAGGGCGTGCACGGCGAAGACGTAGCGGTGCGGGCGGTCGCCCTCCGGCGGCGCGGCACCGGTGTAGCCGCGGCCGCCGACGTCGTTGCGCAGAACCGTCGCGCCCTCGGGCGCCTCCGCGCCGGCCTCCAGCGAGGTCACCGACACCGGCACGTCGACGACCGTCCAGTGCCAGAAACCCGCGGGGGTGGGCGCGTCCGGGTCGAAGCAGCTGACGAGGAACGAGCGCGTCCCCTCGGGGAAGCCGCTCCACGACAGCTGCGGCGACACCGCGCCGGAGGCCTGCGCCTCCGCCATCGGCTCGCCCTCGCGCACGTCGGTGGACTCCAGCGCGAAGCCGGGCACCTGCGGCAGCAGCGAGTAGGGGTCGGGGGCGACGGGGCGCTCCAGGTTCACGCGGCACTCCTCCGGACGGCGGCGGTCGATCTCGTCCCGACCCTAGGGCCGGGCCCCGACACGCGCCGCCCGGAGACGCGCCGGACGCGCGAGGACCCCCACCGCGGCGCGGTGGGGGTCCTCGGGGGCGACGGGCTCAGGCGGCCACGAGCGGCGCGCGCAGCGGCAGGTCGGTGCCCACGAGGACCGTCTGCGCCGCCCGCATCGACCGGTGGTTGATCACCACGGGCGCCAGCAGGTTGGCGGTGGCCGAGGCCGGGTCGGTGCCCGGGTTCACCACGCACAGCACCGCGGCCTCGGTCGCGTCGCGCAGGTCCAGCGCGCTGACCGTCTCGTCGTCGATCTCGGGGGTGTAGCCGGGGAAGAAGCGCCCCGGCGCCACCACGAGCAGGCGCACCTGCGGGTCCCGCACGCTGCGCAGGGCGTACAGGACGCCGTCCTCGTCGAGGGGCACCAGCGTGAAGCTGGTGTGCTCGGCGAGCCCCATGAGGGGCGCGACGAAGTCGACCTGCGGGCCAGCGGCGGGGACGTCGGACACGGGCGCCATCGTAGGAGCCGCGGTCACCGCAGGAAGTCCAGGAGGGTCGGCTGGATGACCTTGGCGGTGGCCTGCAGCGCCGCCTGGTAGGCGGTGTTCTGCAGGTTGAACTCGACCAGCGTCTTGGCGAGGTCGACGCCCTCGACGTCGTCCAGGGCGGTGGTCAGGGTGTCCGCGCGGGTCTGGTTGACCTGCTGGGCGGCCTCGAGCTTGTTGGTCAGGGCGCCGACGGTGCCGAGGCTCGTGGTGATGGCGGTCAGGCGCGACTGCACGGTTCCCAGGTGGGTGCCGGCGTTCCCACCGCTCTCGATGGTGTCGACCAGAGACTGGATCTCGTCGAAGACGGTGCTCGACGCGCCGCCGAAGGCCGTCGAGCCGAGCACACCCACCTGCAGTTCGAGCCCAGGTGCGACAGTGCGCGAGACCGTGGTGGTGCCGCCGTCGTAGGCGCCGGCGTCGGTGTACGCCGCGGCGACGTCCTTGGTCCCGGCGAACACCGGACGCCCCTGGTAGGTCGTGTTGGCCGCCGCCAGCAGCTGCGCCTTCAGCTCCTTGAGCTCGGCGGTGATCGCCTTGGCGCCGTTCGCGTCCACCGAGCCGGTGTTCGCCGCCTGCACGGTCAGCGCGTTGATCCGCTGCACGGCCTTCGTCGCGTCCGTCAGCGCGTTCTCCTGCGTGGTCAGCCACGCGGAGGCGTCCTGGATGTTCCGGGCGTGGCGGGCGTTGGCCGCCAGCTCGTCGCGGTAGCGCAGGGCGGCGGCCGCGGCGACGGGGTCGTCGGAGCCCTTGGCGAGCTTGGTCCCGCTCGTCAGCTGCTCCTGCAGCTTGCTGGAGCGGGCCTGGTTGGCCTGCAGGTTGGTCAGGGAGTTCAGCGCGATGGAGCGCTGGGTCACGCGGCCGATCATGTCGGTTCCTCCTCGGGCGGGGTCGGGCTCAGCGTCCGACGACGCCGGTGCGGTTGATGAGGCGGTCGAGGGCCTCGTCGATGGCGGTGAGGACGCGCGCGGCGGCCGAGTAGGCGTGCTGGTAGGAGACGAGGTTCGTCATCTCCTCGTCGATGCTCACGCCGGAGACCGCCTCGCGGGCGGCGGAGGACTTCAGCGACACCTGCTGGGCGAGCGTGGCGCGGTTGTCGGCGGACTGGGTCTTGGCGGCGATGTCGGTGGTGAGGCCGCGCCACGTGGTGGTGGCGGTGCCGAGAGCGCCGACGACGGCCTTGGCCACGGCGCCGTCGACGCTGGTGCCGGTGCTGCCGTTGAGGACCACGGCCGGGTCGACCGCCATCGACTTCGCCGTCGTGCCGGTGAAGACGTCCGTGCCGTGCGCGGTCCTGACGTCGCCGGCGAGCTTCGCGGCGAAGCCGTCGAGCGCGTTGACCTGGTCCGGCAGCGTCTTGTTCACCGCGTCGAGCGTCGCCTTGAGCTGCCCGGCGGGCGGCTCGACGACGCTGCCGGCGACGGTGAACGTCAGCCGCCCGGTGGTCTTCGCGGACTCCAGCGACAGGCTGGCCGGCGTCTTGACGAGCGTCAGCGGCTCGACGGAGTCGCGCGACACGATCGCCCCGTTGCCCACGTACACGTCCACGAGGCCGTTCTCGCGCTGCACGACGCGCGCGCCGGTGAGGTCGGCGAGCTGGTTGACGTACCCGTCGCGCTGGTCGAGCAGCTCGTTGGGGATCGAGCCGCTGGAGGAGGCGCGCAGGATGACGGCGTTGAGGTCGGCGACGCGGCGGGCGGCCTCGTTGGCCTGGTCGACGACCGCCCGGCCCTGCCCGACGAGCCCGTCGAACTGCGCGCTCAGCTGCGAGTCCATCGAGTTCAGGGTCGAGGCGACGGCCCGGCTGCGGGAGAGCACGAGGGCCTTGGCGGCGTCGGCGGCCTGGGAGCCCTGCGCGTTGGCGAGGTCGTTCCAGGCGGCGGACAGGTCGGCGAGGTCCCTGCTCAGGCCGGTGGCGCCGGTGTCGCCGAGGGCGTTCTCGATCCCGGCCCACACGCTCGCGGTGGTCTTCTGCTCGGCGGCCGTGGCGGAGTCCTGGCGGGCGGTGGCCGCGGCCAGGGCGTCGGCGACGCGGCTGATGCCGGTGATCTGCACGCCGTCGCCGGGCACGTCCTGCCGGGCCCACTGGCCGGTGTCGGCGACGACGCTGGAGACCTGGTCGACGCGCTGGCGCGAGTACCCGGGGGTGTTGGCGTTGGCGATGTTCTGGCCGGTGACCTCCATCGCCCGCTGCGCCGCGGTCAGGGCCCGGGACGCCTGGTTGATGCCGGAGAAGGTGCTCATCGTGGGGTCCTGTCTCAGAGGGCTTCGTCGACGAAGTGGGCGCGGGACCCGCCGGCGGAGGCGGCGTGGTTCTTGCCCCGGGCGGTGTAGGTGTCGAGCGTGGTGTCCAGGCCCAGGAGGGCCTCGCGCACGGCGCGGGCGCCGGAGGTCAGCAGGTCGCGGTTGGCGTCGGCGAGGTCCTGGATCTCGGAGGTGAGGGTGAGGAAGGCGTCGCGGTGACCGCGCAGCAGCTCCCCCCACGGCTCGGGGGCGGCCTCGGCGAGGGCGTTGAGGCTCGGGCCGGGCTCCAGGCCCAGCTCGGCGGCGACGGCGTCGACCTCGGTGGCGCGCAGGACCTCCGTGGAGCGGATCTGCTCCATGACGAACTCGACCTCGCGGGTCGCGTGCGCCAGCCAGCGCGTGCGGCCGCTGGCCAGCACGAGCTGCTCCTCCTCCAGCTTGAACAGGAGCAGCTCCAGCAGCTCCCGCTCCTTCCAGAGGATGCCGGAGACCTCGGCGAGTGCCATGCGTGTCCTTCCCGGTCGCGCCGTGCGCGGGCTCGTCGTGCGTGTCCCCCGCCCATCGGCACCGCGCCCGCGGAGCTGAGCGGGCACCCGCCGCCGTTCGGGTGGTCCGCAGCCGCGCCGCTGGACGCGACGAGGCGCCGGCCCCCGCGGGGGACCGGCGCCCCGGTCGGTGGCGTCGCGGCGGCTCAGCGGCCCTTGACGATGAAGAACGCGTTCTTCGACGGCTTGCGCAGCGCGTAGGGGCGCCCGTCGTCGCGGGCGCGGCGCAGCTCGCGGTGCATCTCCCGCGAGGAGTCCTCCGCGGCGGCGGCGACCGCGGCCTCGTCGACGGTGCCGCGCCGCTCGGGCCGCTCGCCGTCCTGACCGCGCAGGATGTGGTCGTTGCGCCCGGCCTCGTGGTCGATGGGCAGCAGGTTCTTCGCGGCCAGCGCGTACAGGGCGCTGACGCGCTCGCCGTGCTTGTCGGCGTACGTCTCGACGAAGCTGGGTGTCAGCCGTCCCTTGCGGGACGCGTGCTCGAGGTCCTGGACGACCTGCCAGAGCGCCTTCACGTGTGTCCTCCCGGTGCTGCTCGCGCGTGCCGGGCGCGGGGTGCCGCCGGCGTCGCTCAGGTGCACCATCGGCCGCGCGGGCCGGTCCGCTGAGCCGCGCTGGGCCGACCGGGGCGCGCACCACCCGAGCGGGCGCGTCCGGCCCGGCGCGGGTGACGCGGCGTGGTCGGCCGGGCTGTGCCATCGTGCTCGCTCGTGCCCGCAGCCTCCCTCCCCGCGCTCGTCCGGCGGCGCCCCCGCCTGGGCGGCGGGGTCCGCGGTCCCGGCCGCGCCGTCGTCCTCGGCTTCGCCTCCGCCGCCGCGGTCGGCACCGGGCTGCTGTCCCTGCCGCTGGCGACCACGGCGGGGGAGCGCGCACCGCTGACCGACGCCCTGTTCACCGCGGTGTCCGCGGTGTGCGTGACGGGGCTGGTCACCGTGGACACCGGCACCTACTGGTCGGTGGCCGGGCAGGTGACGATCCTCGTGCTCATCCAGACCGGCGGGCTGGGCTTCATGACGCTCGCGAGCCTGCTGGCGCTGCTGGTCTCCCGGCGCCTGGGGCTGCGCGCGCGGCTGCTGGCGCAGACGGAGACCAAGACGCTCTCGGCCGGGGACGTGCGCCGGGTGGTGTGGCGGATCGTCGCCTTCAGCCTGGCGTGCGAGGCCGTGCTGGCCCTGGTGCTGACGCTGCGGTTCGCCACCGCGTACGCGTTCGGCTGGCGCCGGGCCGCCTGGTACGGCGTGTTCCACGCGATCAGCGCGTTCAACAACGCCGGGTTCGGCCTGCACGCCGACAACCTCGTGCGGTACGCGTCCGACGCCCTCGTCTGCCTGCCGATCGCCGCCGCGGTCATCGTCGGCGGGCTGGGCTTCCCCGTGGTGTTCGAGCTGGCCCGCTCCTGGCGCCGGCCGCGCAGCTGGTCGGTCCTGACGCGCGTCACGGTCGTCGTCACCGTCGCGCTGCTCGTGCTGGGCACCCTCGCCTACGCCCTGTTCGAGCGCACCAACCCCGACACCCTCGGCGGCGAGCAGCCGGGCGGGGCGCTGCTGACGGCGTTCTTCTCCTCCGCGATGGCCCGCACCGCCGGGTTCAACAGCCTCGACATCGCCGCGCTGCGGCCGGAGACGCTGTTCGCCACCGACGTTCTCATGTTCATCGGCGGCGGCAGCGCCGGCACCGCCGGCGGCATCAAGGTCACCACCTTCGGCGTCCTGGCGTACGTGCTGTGGGCGGAGGTGCGCGGCGACACCGACGTCGAGGTCGGCCGGCGCCGCGTGCCCGCCACCAACCAGCGCCAGGCGCTCGCGGTGGCGCTGCTGGGCGTCGGGCTGGTCACCAGCTCCACCCTGGCGCTGCTGGTCGTCTCCCACGAGGACTTCGGCGACGTGCTGTTCGAGGCCGTCTCCGCGTTCGCCACCGTGGGGCTGTCCACCGGCATCACCGCCGACCTGCCCGAACCGGCGCACCTCGTGCTGGTGGCGCTCATGTTCCTGGGCCGCGTGGGCCCGCTGTCGCTGGCGTCGGCGCTCGCGCTGCGCGAGCGTGGACGCCGGCACCGCCTGCCGGAGGAGAGGACCATCGTTGGCTAGGCACGAACCCGTCGTCGTCATCGGCCTGGGCCGCTTCGGCCGCTCCCTGGCCCTGGAGCTGGCCCGCGGCGGCACCGAGGTGCTCGCCGTGGACGAGGACCCGCAGCTGGTGCAGTCCCTGGCCGGTCAGCTGGAGCAGGTCGTCGTCGCCGACGCCACCGACATCAGCGCGCTGCGCGAGGTCGGCGTCGCCGACTACAGCCGCGCCGTCGTCGCCATCGGCACCGACATGCGCGCCAGCATCCTGGTCACCTCGCTGCTGTCGGACCTGGACCTGGAGGACATCTGGGCCAAGGCCCTGGACGACCAGCACGCCCGCATCCTGCGCCGCGTCGGCGCCCACCACGTCGTGCTGCCCGAGCACGACATGGGCGAGCGCGTCGCCCACCTCGTCTCCGGCCGCGCCCTGGACTACCTGGAGGTCGACGAGGGGTGGGCGCTGGCCAAGACCCGGCCCCCGCAGTACCTCGTCGGGGTGCCGCTGGGGCAGTCGGGGCTGCGTGCCAAGCGGCGGGTGACGGTGGTGTCCGTCAAGCCCGCGCAGGAGGCCCGCTACCGGCACACCGACGCCGGCACCGTCCTCGCCTACGGCGACGAGATCCTCGTGGCGGGCGCTCCCGACGACGTCGAGCGGTTCATCGACGACCTGTGAGCTGACAGCCAGCCTGCACGAGCCGGACGACACGCCGTACTGGGAGGCTCGCGGACCGGCGTGTCGGCTGCGGCGTGCAGGCTGGCTGTCAGCAGGTGGTCGCTGACTACCCTGTCGGGAGGAGGTGGTCGGGATGAGCGTGCAGGTCGGCACGGGCCTTCCGCTGCGCATCGAGGACCTGCCCGAGGGCGACGGCCCCCGCACCGAGCTCGTCGACGGGAGCCTGCACGTGACGCCCCTGGCCGGTCCGCAGCACCAGGACCTCGTGTTCACGACGTGCGCGCTGCTGCGCGCGGCCACGCCTGCTCAGTACCGCGCGCTGCCGGGCGCGAACGTGCTGCGACGGGGGAGCACGGACCGCCTGCTCATCCCGGACGTCGTGGTCGTGGAGGCGACCGTGCTCGGCGAGCGGAGCGCCTACGTGGACCCCTCCGACGTGCTGCTGGTGGTCGAGGTGGAGTCACCGTCGACGCGGTCGGTGGACCGGGTCCTCAAGCGGGAGCTGTACGCGCAGTGGCGTGTCCCGGGTTACTGGATCATCGACCCGGACGCCCGGACGGTGACGCGGCTCGTGCTCACCGAGGAGCGCACCTACGCCGAGGGCGCCGGTCCGGTGCCGTGGTTGGCGGACGTGGACACGTCCGCGCTGTTCGCCTGACCCGCACCTCGTCCGGCTGCGCGCGGACCTGAGCCGGACCGGCGGTCGTCACCCGCTCGTCCCACCCGTCACTCGCGCGCGTCCGCCGTCCGGGTGCTCAAGGTGACGCCGGGCGCGTGCCGACAAGGGGTGTGTGACCGCAGACGCCGCCACCGCCGCCCAGCTCACCGCCGTGGAGCTCACCGACGCGCAGCGCGCCGAGCTCGTCGAGCAGCACCTGCCGATCGTCGGCTACATCACCAACGAGTTCATCGGCCGGCTGCCCTCGCACGTGAGCCGCGACGACCTGACCTCGGCCGGGCTGATGGCGCTGGTGCAGGCCTCGCGCGGGTACGACCCCACGACGGGCGTGCCGTTCGCCCGCTACGCGAACACCCGCATCCGCGGGGCGCTGCTGGACGACCTGCGCGGTCAGGACTGGGCCTCGCGGGGGCTGCGCAGCCGCAGCCGCAAGCTGACGGCCGCCGAGGACGAGCTGACCGCCCAGCTGGGCCGCAAGCCCTCGCACGAGGAGCTGGCCGCGACGCTGGGCGTCAGCACGCGGGAGCTGCACGAGACGCGCGACGAGGCGCAGCGCGCCGTCGTGCTGTCGATGCAGGGGTTCACCGCCGACGGCGGCACCATCGACGACCACCTGCCCACCCACACCCCCGGCCCGGAGCAGGAGATCCTGCACCGCGAGAAGCTGGGCTACCTGCGCTCGGCGATCGCCGCGCTGCCCGAGCGCCTGAAGCTCGTGGTGGAGGAGTACTTCCTGCACGAGAAGCCGATGGCGGAGATCGCCCTGCACCTCGGTGTCAGCGAGTCCCGCGTCTCGCAGATGCGCGCCGAGGCGCTGACGCTGCTGCGCGACGGCATGAACACCCACCTCGCGCCGGAGATGGTCGCCCCCGTCACCGGGTCCGCGGCCAGCGTGCAGCGCAAGGAGTCCTACTACGCCGCCGTGGGCGCGCAGTCCGACTTCCGCGCCCGCCTGGCGATGTCCGCTTTCGGCACCTTCAGCGCCCCCAAGCCGGTCGCCGCGCAGATCGCCTGAGCACCTCCCCGCAGCGCCCCGTCACCCCTGGTGGCGGGGCGCTGCGTCGTCCCCGGGCCGCGCCGCGAGCTCGGCGCGCAGCCGGCGCACCTCCTCCGCGAGCGCGGCGACGTCGGCCTGCGTGGCGTCGGCCGCCGAGCCGGACGTGTCGCGGACCTCGTCGAGGAACCACGAGGCCAGCGAACCGGTGACGACACCGATGAGCGCGATCCCCGACAGCATCAGCCCGACCGCGACGGCGCGGCCGGTGGCGGTGACGGGGGAGTAGTCGCCGTACCCGACCGTCGTGATGGTCGTCGCGACCCACCACGCGGCCTCGCCGAACGTCGTGATGGTGGCCCCGGGCGCGCCGCGCTCGGCCTGCAGGACGGCCACGGCCGCGCAGAAGCCCACCAGCGCGGTCGCCGCCGCCACGTACACGCCGACCCGCCCCCGCAGCCGCGCCCCCGCGCGCTTGTTGAGCACCCGCACCACCATCACCAGGCGCAGCAGCCGCAGCGGCTGCAGCGCCGGCAGCAGGAGCAGCAGCAGGTCCAGCGGGTGCGTGACGAAGAAGCGGCCCCGCCGCGGCGCCAGCGCCAGGCGCACCAGGTAGTCGGCGCCGAACAGCACCCACGTCACGAGGTTGGTCACCAGGCAGGCCGTCCTAGCGGCCGGCGGCAGGGACGGGTCGAGGACCGGCCACGCGTAGGCGGCCAGCCAGACGGCGGCCACGACGGTCGCGACGCGCTCGCTGTGGTGGGTCCAGGCGCGGTAGCGGCGCTCGCGGTCGGTGGTGCTCACGAGGGCTGTCTAGCGACTGCCCCCGCCTGAGGTCGAGCTGACCTGCCCGCGCGCCGCTCCCGCCGGCGGTCGGGTGCGCACCGCCCGCGACGCCCGCTTCACATCACCGACCGCTACGCCGATAGGAGCAACGGTGCCGCCGGACGCGCGGAACCCGTCGAGCGGGGGGTGGTCATGTCGGTCGAGCCGGTCTTCATCAGCGGCTGCTACATCGTCAAGGACGAGCAGGAGCTCCTCGGAGCGTCCCTGGAGGCCGTGCGCCCCTTCGTCGACGAGATCGTCGTGTACGACACCGGCAGCTCGGACGACACGGTCGCGGTGGCTCGAGCGCACGGCGCCCGCGTCGTGGAGGGCTACTGGGACGACCACTTCGGCGCCGCGCGCAACCGTGCGCTGGAGCACTGCCGCGGCCGCTGGGTGCTCGCCGTCGACGCGGACGAGGTGGCGCAGGGAGACCCGGGAGCCTGGCGTCGCAGCCTGCGGGACACCGGCGTCGACTGCTGCGTCGTGGAGATCACCTCCCGTCCCTGGGGCGACGCGGGCCGTGTCCGGAGGGCCATGGTGCCCCGCGTACTGCGCCGGGGGTGGACCCGCTGGGAAGGCGCGCTGCACGAGCGGATCGTCCCGCTGCGGCCCGGTCCCGGACTGGTGGCCAACCCGCACGTGCAGCTGCGGCACTACGGCTACACCGCTTCGCGCATCGTCGAGCGCGGCAAGCACCGGCGCAACGTGGAGCTCGCCGAGCGTGAGCTGGCGCAGGCGCTGAGCAACGGCGGTCCCGGACCGGTGGAGCTGTGGCTGAACGTCGGCCGCTCGGCCTGCGCCGCCGGTCAGCACGAGCGTGCGCTGGAGGCGTTCTCCACGGTCCGCCAGCTCGGCCCGGTACCGGCGCTGGGGGTCCTCGCGTCGCACTCCGCCGTGCGCAGCGCCCTGGCCCGCGACGACGTCGCCCTGGCGTCGTCGTGGCTGGTGTCGATGCGCGCCTGGGGCGAGGGCCCCGAGGTGTGCCGCGCCGTCGAGGGGCGGATCGCCCTGGCGGCCGGTGATCTGGAACGCGCGGAGTCGCTCCTGCGCCGCGTGCAGGACGGCACCGACTACCAGGGCCTGCGCTTCGAGGCCGCCTCCAGCCGTGACCACCTGGTGGAGTGCCTGGTGCGGCAGGGGCGGGTCGAGGACGCTGCCGCGATCCTCGTGCCGCACGTCGCGAGCGGGGCTTCCAACAAGCACCCACGCGACGTCCTCACGTTGCTCGGACAGGTCCCCGGTGCGGTGCGCCAGCTCGTCGAGCAGTTGCCGGCCGACCTGGAGACCCCGTTCGTCGGACAGCTGAAGGACTGCGCGGCGGAGACCACCTCGACGTTCTACGAGGAGATGTGGCGGGGGCAGCGCGCCCCGGTGCTCGTCCTGGCCGCCGTCAGCCGGCAGTGGTCCAGCCTCCCCTTCGAGGAGGCGCTCGTGTGGTCCCTGCGGTTGCGGGAGAGAGGGCTGGCCGGTCACTGCCCGCTGCGCAGGATGCTCGTGGACGCGGACCGGGACACCCGTACCAGGGCGCTCAGCGGAGCGGTGCTGGTGGAGGTGGGCGAGACCGACGTGCTGCCCGACCTGGAACCGGTGCTGGGCGACGTCGACGCCGACGAGGCCGCTCCTCTGCTCGCCGAGCTGCGCCGGGTCGCGCCGTCCTTCTCGCGCACGCTGGAACCGGCCTGAGCCCGGGCCGGGGTGCGCGGGGTGAGGGCCCGGTTCACCCGTTCGGCTCGCCGCTGGTGGTTCAGGTCCGCTGAGCCGGGGCCGATGGATGCAGTGCTGGGCCACGGAGGGCCCGCGCGGCACCGAGCCGGCACCGGCCGGTGCACCACCACTCACGG